>JBEBJC010000564.1:0-5648 GCA_040080105.1 Myxococcota bacterium | reverse complement strand
CGTACGGACCGTCCGCCGGGCGCTCGGTTCCGCCCCGTCGGACCGACCGTCGCGGCGGGCCCCGATTCTGCCGGTTCGAGCCGCGGACCCCACCGACCGTAACGCCGGGTTCACGCGCGGCGACGGGATCGGGCCCCACCTGAGGTAGGGTGAAGCGCGGGGAGGGGCGTATCGCAGCGATCGCGCTGGGGCCGTTCGTGTTGGAGCAGCGCATCGGGCGCGGCGGCATGGGCGAGGTGTGGCGCGCGCGCCACCGGCAGCAGCGGCTCGCGGTCGCGGTGAAGGTGCTCACCGTCGCGGGCAGCTCCCGGCCGATGTTCGTCGAGTCGTTCCGCAACGAGGTGCGCGCGGTCGCCTCACTCGACCACCCCCACGTCGCGATGGTGCTCGACTACGGGGCGGTGCCGCCGGAGGCCGCGACCGCGAGCGGCGGGCAGCTCGTGCTCGGCACCCCGTACCTGTCGATGGAGCTGGTCGAGGGCGACACGCTGGCCGACCACATGGGGCGGCTGCCGTGGCGCGAGGTGGAGCGCCTGCTCAAGGGCCTGCTCGACGCGCTCGCCCACGCGCACGCCCGCGGGGTGATCCACCGCGACCTGAAGCTGTCGAACGTGCTGTACGACGCGAAGGGCGGGGTGTTCAAGCTCACCGACTTCGGCATCGCCCACGCGATGGCCGCCACCGGCGACCCGTTCCGGTGGGGCACGCCGGCGTACATGCCGCCCGAGCAGCTGCTCGGCCGGTGGTGGGACTACGGCCCGTGGACCGACCTGTACTCGCTCGGCTGCTGCGCCTACGCGCTGGTCACCGGCGAGCGGCCGTTCCCCGACGAGGTGTCGGGCTCGGGCACCTCGCGTCGCCTGCCGCCGCTGCGCCCGCGGATGCGGGTGCCCGACGGGTTCGAGGCGTGGCTGAACCAGCTGTGTGAGCCCGAGCCGGCGGCCCGGTACCAGCTCGCCGCCGACGCCGCGTGGACGTTCACCACGCTGTGCCAGGGGTTCGTGTCCGACGACGCGGTCAAGGACGGCCAGACGCTCACCGCGCCCGTCCCCGACGACCACACCACCACCCTCCAGTTCACCGGCGACGAGGAGGAGCTCGAAGAGACGCTGATCCCGTCGTCGGCGAGGAAGAAGGGCAAGCTGCCCCCGATGCCCACGGCGTGGCGGCGCCGACGCGGGCCGCGGCCGCCGGCCAACCTCCTCGGGGCAGGGCTCGGGCTGTACGGGCTGCGCCGGATCCCGATGATCGGCCGCACCGAGGAGCGCGACGCCCTGTGGCGGATGCTCAAGGCGGTCAAGACCTCGGGCCGGCCGCGGGTGGTCGTGGTGCAGGGGCCGGCGGGCGCTGGGAAGACCCGCCTCGGCGAGTGGCTGCTCGAGCGGGCGCACGAGCTCGGCACCGCGCAGGTGATGCACGCGGGCCACAGCCGCCCGAGCGGCCCGTCGGACGGCCTGCCGGGGATGTTGTCGCGGTTCCTCCGCACGGGCGGCCTGTCGGCGGGCCAGATCCGCCAGCGGGTGAGCGCGGCGCTCCAGGCGGCCGACGGCGAGCCCGACCCGTGGGAGGTCAAGGGGATCGTCGAGCTCGTGAGCCCGAAGCCCTCGGGGGACCGCGCGTTCTCCTCTCCCGGCGAGCGTCACGCGGTCGCGCGGAAGTTCGTCGAGCACCAGGCGCGGCGCCGCCCGCTGATCATGTTCCTCGACGACGTGCAGTACGGGCTCGACACGCTCGAGTTCGCCGCGTCGCTGGTCGAGCAGAAGCAGCCGGTCGGGCCGATCCTGCTGGTGCTGACCGCGCGCGACGAGGAGCTCGCGGAGAACGCCCTCGAGCGGTCGGTGCTCGACGACCTGCTGCGGAACCGGTCCGCGAGCCGGCTGCCGCTCGGGCCGCTCGCCCAGCAGTCGCACAAGGCGCTGGTGCAGGAGCTGCTCGGGCTCGAGGGCGCGCTCGCGCGGCTGGTGGAGGAGCGCACCGCCGGCAACCCGATGTTCGCGGTGCAGCTGGTCGGCGACTGGGTCCAGCGCGGGATCCTCGTGCCGGGGCCGCGCGGGTTCGAGCTGCGGCCGGGCGCGGAGGTCACCCTCCCCGACAACCTGTACGCCGCGTGGGTGACCCGGATCGACGACCTGCTGCGCGACCGCCCGAGCGCCGACCGGTACGCGCTCGAGCTCGCGGCCGTGCTCGGGCAGCGGGTCGACCGGCAAGAGTGGAAGATGGCCACCCGGGCGCTCGGGCTCGAGCCGTCGGCCGACCTGGTGGACGCGCTGCTGTCGTACCGGCTCGCCCGCCCGGACGACTCGGGCGGCGCAGGCGCGTGGGTGTTCGCGCACAGCATGTTGCGCGAGAGCCTGGAGCGGCAGGCGGAGGAGGCCGGGCGCAGCGTGGCCCACCACGGCGCGTGTGCCCGCACGATCGGCGCGATCGGCGCGGGCCACCCCGAGCGGCTCGCGCGCCACCTGCTCGGCGCCGGTGAGCTCGACACCGCGCTCGACCCGCTGGTGGACGCGATCGAAGACCGGTGCCGCGAGGGCGAGATCGATCGGGCCGACACGCTGCTCGACCAGTGGGAGGCCGCGGTCGGCCAGCTGCGCCTGCCGGACGGAGACCCGCGGTGGGTGCGCGGGCTGCGGGTCGCGGCCCAGGTGCACCGGTACCGCGACCGCCCCGACCAGATGCTCGCGACGTGTGCCCGGCTCGAGCGGGGCGTGCGCAAGCACGGGTGGCCGCGCGACCTGTTCGGGTACGTGCGGGCGCAGCAGGGGCGGCTCGCCCAGCTCAACGGCGAGTTCGACCGCGCGGTGAAGCTGTACCGCGAGGGGCAGAAGCTCGCGAAGGACCCGGCGGTCGCCGCCACCCTGCACGCTCGGATCGGCTCCACGCTGGCCGCGCTCGGCGCGTTCGCCGGGGCCGAGGCCGAGCTGCGGGCGGCGATCGAGGTCGCGCGCGAGGCGTCGGACGAGATCGGGCTCGGTGAGGGTTGGTCCGGGCTCGCGTCGATCGCCCTTCGCCAGGGCGAGATCGACGAGGCCACCCGATGTGCGGCGAAGGCGCGCGACGCGTTCCGCACCGGCCGGCACCGGTGGGGCATCGCCCAGACGTGGGAGATGTTCGGCGAGATCGCGCGCCACCGCCACTCGTGGGACGAGGCGACCCACTGCTACAAGACCGCGTCGTCGATGTGGCAGGCGCTCGGCACCGAGTCGGCGGTGGTCCACGCCGAGCTCAGCATCGCGATGATCCAGGTCGAGTGCGGCCGGGCGCAGCAGGTCGCGGGCGACCTCGACCGGTGCGCGGCGCGGGCGGTGACCTACGGCGACCGCTCGCTGTGGGCCACCGCGCGGGTCGCCCAGCTCGCCGCGGCGGCGCAGACCGGCGACGCGATCACCTGGGACCGGCTGTTCGTCGACGGGAGCAACACCCTCACCGACACCCAGTTCGTGTCGCCCGACATCGCGCTGATGGCCGAGCAGGCCGGGCGCGCGGCGAAGGAGCAGGGGTGGGAGGAGCGGTCGCGCGAGGTGTTCGAGCTCGCGCTCGCCCAGTGGACCCGCCTCGGCCGGATCGAAGACGCCGATCGGGTGCAGTGGGCGCTGGACTGACACTGCGGGCGTGGCGGTTGACTCCGGACCGGTCGGTGCTTACCCCGACCGGCCTGGAGGACCGATGAAGGTGCGTCCGCTGTTCGACCGGGTGCTGGTGACCCGGAAAGAGGCCGAGACCAAGACCAAGACCGGGCTGTTCCTGCCGGAGGCCGGGCAGAAGAAGTCGAGCTTCGCGACCGTGGTGGCGGTGGGCACCGGCCACCTGCAGAAGGGCGGCGGCCTCACGCCGCTGAAGGTCGAGCCCGGGATGACCGTGTTGCTGTCCGAGTGGGCCGGCGACGAGGTCAAGCTCGACGGCGTCGACCACCTGATCGTGCGCGAGCGCGACATCCTGGCGGTCCTCAGCTGATCGACGGCTCGAGCCGGAAGGCGAGCGCGTCGCCCGGGTGGAACGGGCCTACCCGGCCAGCGGCGTGCAGCAGGTCCCACCGGCCGAGCCCGCCGGTCGGGCGCAGCGCGAACACCAGGCCCTGCGGACCGAGGTCGACCCACTCGTCCGCTGGCGCGACCTCGACCCGGAACCCGTCGCGCGCGACCATCACGTTGAGGTCGTGCACCGGCCCGTCGACCAGCCGGCAGTGGAACGGGTCCTCGCCGGCGAACGCGAACGGCGCGCCCACCGCGGTGACCGCGACCTCCGACCCGTCGGGGCGCACCAGGTGGAACCCGCGGCCCTCGATCAGCGTGATCACCCGGTCGACCCCGGGGAACGAGGAGAACGGCCCGTCCGACGCCACGGTGGCCACCGAGACCCGCACGGTGAACCCCGGGTCGCCGACGCCCGCGGCCCTCCACAGCTCGTGGGTCACCCCGCCGCCGTTCTTCCACGGCTGCGCCGCCGCGTCTGCCCACCTCGACACCCTCATCCGAGCACCACCGTCCGGTCGTAGTACCGCGCGTCGAGGCGGCGCGCCGGCACCCCCACCGCGGTCAGCCACAACGTGACCGCGCCCGCGGCCCCGCGGGGCAGGAACGCGTGCCACAGGCCCCAGGTCACCACCTCGCGCGGGGCGCACATCGCGACCGGCCCGAGGTCCACGTCGTCCATCCACAGGTGGAGCGCCGCCGGCGCGGCCCGGCCGCCCCACACCAGCCCGACCACCCGCAGCACCTCCTCACCGCCGACCTCCCACCGCTCGACCCGCACCGCCACCGCCGAGCACTCGGCCTCGGCCGGGGCGTAGTCGCGCGCCCGCTCGGGCACGCCGTCCTGGTGGGTGCGGGCCGCGAACTCCTGCATCTGCGACGTCGCCTCCGCGTCGGCGGTGACCCACGCGAGCTCGTCGACCCACTTCACGTTCGCGCACCCGTACCACCCCGGCACCCACAGGCGCAGCGGCGCGCCGTGGTCGGGCAGCAGCGGCAGCCCGTCCTGGTGGGTGAGCAGGTACGCGCCGGCGAGCGCGTCGGGCGGGAACACCCAGCTCGCCCCGGGGGTGGAGAAGTCGGTCGGCGGCGGCGGGTGGGTGTCGCGCCCGGTGACCTGCACCAGCGCGGCGTCCGCGGTCGGGACGACCCGATCGAGCAGCCACGCGAGCGGCACCCCGTCGAACGTCCCGGCGCTCATCAGCCCGAACGACGCGCCGTCGCCGTTGCCCGAGCACTCCCACTGGGCCACCCCGACCGGCTCGACCGCCGCGAGCAGGTCGGCGAACGCCACCACCCGCTCGCGCTCGACCGCCCCGACCAGGCGCACCGAGCCGTCCGGCGGGTCGAGCGGCTCGGCGGTCCGCACGTAGAACCGCTCCGCCGGGAGCACCAGCCGGTCGGGCTCGAGCGTGGTCAGGTCCACGATCCGCCGCGCGTCGAGCCCTACGCCGGTGGTCTGTTCGAGCGGACGGTCGAGCGGCTCGTCTTCGAACGGGATCCGCTCGATGAGCCGCCCCCCGGGCACGCCCGGGTCGCAGCTGACCGCCGCCGGGTCGAACGGCAGCGCGGTATTGGTCGGATCCGCGAACCGGTAGAAGTACCAGGACGAGTCGACGAACGTGTCCATCGTGTCCGTTTCGCGGCGCGCGGGAGCGCCACAGCGCGGGCAGGTGG
>JBEBJC010000563.1:0-5651 GCA_040080105.1 Myxococcota bacterium | reverse complement strand
CGTGTGCACCATGCTGCCCTCCCTCGGGGGCACTCATGCCGCGGCACCGATCGGCCAGGTAGATGCCATCACCGCGTGGATACGCCGAACCCGCGCCAGCACGAGGCCATCCTCAAGACCGTCCGCAGGCTCGGCGCCTGGGCGACCTGGCGCGATCTGCCCGGGTAGCCCCACCGCGCGCCGGCCTGCCTACTGCGGGCTCATCATCCTCGCCTCCCCCGCAGGCAGGGTCCTGCCCGTCCACCGCCAACCGCATCCGGAGCGGCGCGTGGCCTCCCGTCCTTTGCGCGAGCGTGAGGCTCATCTACTCACACTCAGAATGGCAACTGACTAGCGTGGTATCGGCGCACGACACACCCTAAGCACATCAAGGTCTTGCGGCAACAGGACTGTGGCATCATGACCTTCAATATACTCAAGCAGCTGGCAGTAGCACCAAGCCCCGTGACCACCACCATCCGGAAGAGGCTGTGCCGCCTCAATCTTCACATTGCACAGCCCACCCTTCCCGCAACTCGTCAACCTCTCAACAACATAGTCACGATCCCCCGTCGGGATCCCAGGCGCAGCAGCTTCCGTGAATGTGTAGTCATAGAGGCACTGCTCGTCGTCACCTGCATGTTCGAGGAGAAAGGCACTCGTGAGGTCCGCTGCGGTCCCGATCGCCGAGCTGATCCTTGCAGCCGAACGACTCGGCTCTACTGGGCGCAGGTACTCAGCGATGAACTCGGCCGCTCCGCCCGGAAACTCCCTGTCCCATTGGAGCCCCCAAGCACGGCTACTCGCCCGTCGGTCACCGTCTGATGCCGAACGTCGCGCGGCCGCCAAATCCAAACAGACACGTTCGCTCCGCTCCCACCTGCGGTTGCACACCACACGTTCGTGATTGACGATGCGCCGCGATCTCTGCATTGCGTAGGACTTCCATCCCACCAGAAGTCCCACATTTGTCGGCAACTGGGGCCGCGCGTTTCCATCGTCGTACGGAAGCGACGCTTCAATGGCTCGATACAGTGGCAGCCTCACCGAACCGTCTGCGATGGCTCGTGCTGATGCAGCACCTCCACCCACACTTCCACCAGCCGCAGGCACCGCCGTAGCCGCGGGGTGTGTCGGTGGAGCATCGACCCTTGCCGCCTCAGCTGCCGTCCACATCGTCAGAAACGCATCCGCACTAGAACCGAGACGCTCAACTGCTGGAACGTCTTGGGCCACGCTCCGCATGCCGTGGTAGAACTGCGGCAAGAGACCAATATGGGCCAGCCCTCTCGTGTCGACCTCGCTACCCATCGCGCCCACCAGTGACCCGCATGGTTTTGCCGAGTAAGGCAGTCTCGGCATACCCACCGGTCCCGGTTGATTGATGAAGCCCATCAAATCTACACCAAATGCGAGCGACACACCAGGGGCAACGGCATCGAAATAGGACGCGAACGCCGCTGAACCTACTAGGGTCCCTTGACAAGATGCGTCCTGAAGGAGCCTCGATAGCTCCGTCGGAACCAGATGGTTGTCGGACCGAACCCAGTCATCACCGGGCCGCATACCAATCACACCGTCACGGTCCTTGACTAGCCGGATGGTTGCATCAGCGACATGCAGTTCGGTGGGCGTTGCGTCGAGACTACGAGGATACGCATGCGAAAGGTAGATCCGAGGACCAGGAGTCTGCTTCATCCAAGCGTCGAGGTCGCTGATGGCCGCGTCACTAAAATGCGAAACATCAACCGGCATTCCACGATCGCGCATCACCTCCAGGAGAATTCGCCCGTGTTCTGTGAGGCCGCGGGGATTGACGGGGATACCAGGAGAAGTCTTGCTTCGAACTACAGTCTGGTACGGAGAACGGAAGCCCAGATCTCCAGCCAACTTCGTACGCACAGCCACCCGAAGCGCTGGCGCACGCTTGGTTTCGGTATCAGAGATGGCGCGCCACCATTCATACGCGTACTCATTGTCAGAACGGAGGCATGCAGCGCCATCTGGCGCCTCCGCACCCTTCATTCTCCGCTTTTGGATGTATGAAATTGGAACAGAAACGATGGCGCCCCCTGCGAATGGGTTGTCAACCTGATGTACCGGCTGCAGAGTCGAGACCATCGGAAAGGAATCCAGCTCCTCCTCGATGGCCGCACGCACGTCTTCCCTAGTCCATGTGGAAGGACTGCCCTGCAATCTCGCCACATACCCTCCAAGAATATCCCCAGCCTCCATCGAGAGTACGACTGCGAGCTTTCCATCGCGTATCGCTGCCTTGGCCTCCTCAGGGTTCCTCACCAGCGCGACCCACTCTTCATTGGTAGACGCAAACTGAATCGCCGCATCGTGCTCCTTGCGGAGCGTGCGCTCATCGGAGCACGCACCAGCCCGGAGATCCTCCCGTGAGGCGAACGCACGGCACCCCGCACTTGAGGCGACTAAACTAGTCACCACCAGATTGAGGCCTGGCCGGCCTGCGGTGAAGGCCGCGACCATGTTCTCCCGGTAGTCCTTTCGAAACTCAGAAAGGTAAACAAATGCCTCCGCCGAAGTAATCTCCGCATCCGGCCCCAGCTTTTTAGTGACCTCAAGCCAGTAGCGAAAAGGCTCCACATCGTGGGCCAGCCGAACCCACCCATCCCAGGACTGCTGGTGTGCCAGACTGTCGCTGGTCGGCCACCCCAGCCAGTTTGGGTACAACTCGGGCGAGAACCCAAACATTGAGGCGTTCAACGCTGCGACACTCAGTGTATCGCCGAAGGGCGGATGCGGCCGAATGTCATCGTTGCTCGACGATTCCGTTGCACCCTGACCAAGTATCTGCCGCACCTTGCTGGGCGATGCGCCAGCAAGCTGTCCGTGACGCACAGATGGCGGCGGCTGTCCATGTGCGCCTGTGCTTCCCGGCATTCCGCACAAATCGATCGGTCCAACGCCCTGCGGGTAGACTTGCGATCCGTAATTGTACTGTCCGAACTGGTGGAAGTGAAGGTCGGCCAGCCCCCATCCCTCCGCAGGCCAAGCAGGCTGATCCTGTTGCGCCATGGCATGACCAAGAATGACCTGCATAAGTAGCAACACTTCCTCCGATGGAAACGGTCTTGCTATGGGCTGCCGTGCGGGTACGAGTCCACAGGCCCTATGGAAGGGATCGTGACCAAGTGGACCACGATACCTGATTCTGCCTGGTCAAGCAGGACGAAACCAGCGTCGAGCGACCAATGGTCGCCGACCTGGGTGTCGTGGACCCTGCTGTTGTTCTCATCCTTCTCGACGCTCCCAGCTCCCGAGACGATCTGCCTGAACACGTCGCTGGTAGGCGAGTTCAAGTCAGCGAGCAGATGGTCGTGGCCCGAGACGACAATGGTCCGGTAGCCGGAGTCCTGAAGCAGCTTGGCAGATCGATCGCCGCTCTTATGATGCTTCCCAATGGTTCGAATCGGGTGATGCATCGCTACAATGAGCCACGCGGTCTTCCGGTCCATGGGCACCGAAACCGGGTAGCTGGGCGACATGCCACGAAGGGGGTGGCACCGACCCGCGTGCGCCCCCATGGAGTCGAGACCCACGAGCTGCACTTTGGCAGCAATCACCTCGGGGCTGATGGTGTTGCTGCAGAGAGGGCCGGGCAGCCAAGTTGCTCCGTGCTCGGTGACGATGCGCGTCTCGTCCAGAACCCCAGACTTCCCTCGGTACCAGTCGTGGTTGCCGGGGACCACGTAGAGGGGCAACCCGGTGAATGCGTTCAGTTGCCGCTCCAACTGGGCGACACCAAGCACGCCGCCCTTGGCCATCGGCTTGGGGAGCCCGCCGTAGGGGCCGAGGTGGAGCCAGGCAGCGGGCTCACCTTTTCCGTTCCCGTAGACGTTGTCTCCCAAGAGGACGACAGCCTTGGAGGATGCCTCCATCGCGCACTGGCGGGCCGCCGCAAGAACCGAGTCGCCGTCGTGGGCCAGGCCAGCATCGCCCAGCAGGACGACGCGCGTCACCTCAGCGGCTGGTGGGAGGACGGGGCAGCCAGACGGCAAGGAGGCTCCGGGGACGGAGGACTTGCGGACTCTATGGCCGAGACAGCGCAGACGTCAAGTGACCCTCAGAGCCGTCTCCCGGGTGATGACCCGCCTTGGGCGGCGGTCGAGCGCGCGGTTCAGCCAGGGTGCGGATTTCGGACCATCGTGATCACCGGGATCGCTCGAACGTGATCACCAGGATCGGAGCATCGTGATCACCGGGATCGCTCGAACGTGATCACTCGTCGGTTGAGTCGAAAGTCCGTACGCCATTGCCGGCGGCACCGTGGGCATCCGGTACTGAGCCGCAGTACCGGGTCAGTCGCTCCAGGACCGCCTCCGCCGTCTTCACCCACCGGAATGCGCGCCCGCTCTCGTTGTGCGCGTCGTTGAACTCGTAGATCGCGGCCTGCAGCTGCGGCACGCTGGTGTGCGCTCCGCGTTGGAGCATCTTCGTCGTGAGCACCGCGAAGTAGCCCTCCACCAGGTTCAGCCACGAGGCGTGCGTCGGCGTGAAGTGCAGGTGGATGCGAGGGTGCCGAGCGAGGAACGCCCTCGTCTCCACCGACTTGTGCGCCGAGTCATTGTCGACGATGGCGTGGACATCGAGCCCGGGCTCGACCGAGGCCTCCACCTCGCGGAGGAACTCGATGAACTCCTTCGAGCGGTGCCGTTGCTTGCAGGTCGCGATCACCTTGCTCGTCGCCACGTTGAGCGCGGCGAAGAGGTCTGTCGTGCCGTGCCGCCGGTACTCGGGCGTCCGTCGCTCGACCATGCCAGGCCGCGTCGGCAGGATCGCCTGCGTGCGGTTCAGAGCCTGGATCTGCGTCTTCTCGTCGATCGAGAATACGACCGAGTTCGCGGGCGGGTGAAGGTACAGGCCCACGACATCGTGGACCTTCTCGACGAACTGCGGGTCGCTGGAGATCTGGAAGGTCTCCGCGAGGTGAGGCCGCACCGAGAACGCCCGCAAGATGCGGCTGATCCGCGTCTGGTTGAGACCCGTGCGCTTCGCGAGGTCGCGCGTGCTCCAGTGGGTCGCGCCCTTCGGCTTCTCTTCGAGAGTCAGCTTCACCACCTCGGCGACCTTCTCGTCCGCGATGTTGCGCGGGCGACCGGAGCGCGGCCCATCGTCTATGCCGTCGATGCCAAGCGCGCGGTACCGGTCCTTCCACTTGGCCACCAGAGCTTCGGAGACCTCCAGGCGCTCGGAGACCTCGACGGGCTGCAGACCCTCCGCAGAAAGCAGGAGCAGGCGAGCTCGAACGGCGACCCGGTTGTCGACCTTCGGCGACGCCGTGATCTCGCGCAGACGCGCCTCGTCGCCGTCGTTCAGCGCGAAGGGGTTCGGCTTCCGACCGCGACGGGCCATGATCACCTCGAGAGGCCGATCACCCGCCCCGGTACCGCTGGCCAGTGTCCTTGGCTTGGATCACGAACTTTTGACTCACCCGACTAGGATCGGACCATCGTGATCACCGGGATCGGATCATCGTGATCGGGGTCGTGGAGGACTGGCGCACGTAGACGATCGCCAGCCGGTCGAGATGGCGGGCGACGATCCTCCACGGCGAGGACAGGAGGCAGGTTTTTCGTCACCAGGTCGCCCAGGAGGCGGATCAGGAGGCGCTGATTCCCTGGTGGTACCGCGCTCCCGCTGGG
>JBEBJC010000562.1:0-5657 GCA_040080105.1 Myxococcota bacterium | reverse complement strand
CCACGCGCTGCCGCCGGCTGGTCGACCGCCGATGGCGCTGCTGCTCGGCGGCGAGGTCGTGGTGGCGGGGGTCGGGGCCGGGGTCCGCGGCGGGCGGATGCAGGAGCTCGCGCTGGCGGCCGCGGTGGCGCTGGACGGCGCGGAGTTCCTGGTCGTGGCGACGTCGTCGGACGGGGTCGACGGGGCCGGCGCGGCCGGCGCGTGGATCGACGGCCACACCGCGTCGCGGATCCGCGCAGCCGGGATCGATCCGATGGGGGCGCTGGACCGCCACGACGCAGGCGCCGCGCTGGCCGCGGTCGACGCGCTGTTGCCCGAGGCGCCCACCGGAACCAACGTGCGCGACTGGGTGATCGCGCTGGTCGGGCCTACCCCGTTCGGGGGATGTTGACGTTCGCACCTGTCGATCGTGCGACCTCGCACCGTCGCGCCGGTCGGATCTGCGCCCGGTCTAGCTCGGGCGCCGGCACCAGGGTTGCACGCCTCCGCCGGGGAGGTGTCGATGTGGCGGTTCGCGGTGTGGGTGACCGCAGGGTGTGGGGCGACCGCGGTGCCGTCGACCCCCGACGACGACATGTCGGCGCTGGCCGAGCTCGCGCGGGCCCACCGCGAGCAGGTGCAGGCTTCGGTCGACGCAGGGGAGATCGGGCCGATGGAGGAGGCGTACCGCGCCGACTGGCACGCGATCGCCGACCCGTGTATCGGCGAGATCTCGGCCGAGTGCCCGCCACCGTCGACGACCGGCGCGTACGGGTCGGCGGAGTGGCTGGAGGCGGCGACGGCGGAGGTGGACGCACACGTCGACGCGCACCAGCTCCACACCCGGTTCCAGGACTGCTGGGGGTCGGAGGACGACCACGTGCACGGACTCGGCGAGCTGCTCGACGCGCTGACCGAGTCGTGGCAGGAGTGCGTCGAGCTGCAATGAGCTCACAGCGCGGCGTGCACCGCCGCAGCCGCCACGTACGCGAACGCCATGATCGTGAGCGACGGGTCGACCGACGGCGCCGAGGGGAACACGCTCGGATCGGCGACGTACAGGTTGCGGGTCCCGTGCACCCGGTGGTCGAACCCCACCACCGACGACCCGTCGGGGGGGCCCATCCGGGCGCCGCCGCCCGGGTGCGGTGCCGCGAGCACGCTGCGCGCCGGTCGCAGGTCCAGCGCCGCCACCGCTGCGTCGATCGCGTCGGGGGTGGTGATCCGGGTGTCCCCCACGTCTCCGAACCACACCTCGCGCGCGCCGGCGGCGAGCAACAGCTGGGCCTGCTTGCGCCACGCGTCGCGGATCCGGAGCGCGTTCTGCCCGCGCAGCCACACCGACAGGCGGGTGGCGCCGCCGGGCTCGAGTGTCATCCGGCCGCGCTCGTGGTCGTCGATCCATGCGATCGCGCCGCCGGTGTGCCGGAACGCGCGCAGCCTGCGGCGGAGCTCGTCCGGTGGCAGCGACGCGACCGCCGCGAGCATCGCCGGGTGCAGCTGGTTCGGCATCAGCAGGTACCCGCCCTCGACGTACCGATCGCCTGCCGGATCGGGGGCGTAGGTGGCGCGCCGGAACCGGTCGACCCCCCACGCGGCGGGGATCCCCAGGTGCCAGTCGATCGGGGCGTCGAACGTGGCGTGCGCCATCGGGCACGGGTTGCAGAACAGGTGCTCGCCCACCGCCGGCAGCGACTCCTTCAGCCCTTGGCGGAGCAGGAACCGCGGGGTGCCGTACCCGCCGGCCGCGACCACCACCGCGCGCGCCTCGATCCGCACCGCGGGGCCGCGCGGGCGCCCGGTGGCGCGGTCGAGCACCATCGCGGTCACCGCCTCGACCCCCCCGTCGCGCCAGTGGAGCCGGGTGGCGTCGAGGTCGGCGTACACCCGCGCGCCGAGCTCGATCGCGCGCGGGAGGTGGGTCACGAGCTGGCTCTGCTTCGCGTCGTAGCTGCACCCCTGCATGCAGAACCCGCTGCCGACGCAGCCCGAGCGCGCCTGGGGCACCCGGTGTGGCGCCCAGCCCAGCGCCACCGCGCCGTCGTGGAACCGCCGGTTCATCTCGTTGACCAGCGCGTCGGGCGCGGGCTGGACCCGCAGGTCGTGCTCGAGGCGGTCGAACCACGGGTTCAGCGTGGCCTCGTCGTGGCCCTGCATCCCGTACCGGTCGCGCCACTCGTCGAGGCGGTCGGCGGGGGTGCGGTAGCTGTCGGCCCAGTAGTGCACCGACGCGCCGCCCACGTTGTTGCCGTAGGTGAGCTGCACCGAGCCGTCGTCGCTCGTGTCGAGCCCGCGGCCGCCGTCGATCTTCGCGAGCGCGTGCAGCTCGCGCTGGTCGAGCGCGGCGGCGGGGTAGTACCCCCCGCGCTCGAGCACCACCACGTCGTGGCCCTGCTCGGCGAGGGACAGCGCGACCGTGGCTCCGCCGCAGCCAGACCCGATCACCACTACGTCGCACGCCTCGGTGGTGTCGCCGGTCCAGTCGGTACCTTCGCGGATCATCGGCCGGCTCGCAATGCGGCGTACCGGGCGGCGGAGGCAGGCGGCGACGCGGCCACCCTCGGCCCGCCGTAGCCCAGCGCCGGCCACACCGCAGGGTGGCCGTAGTAGAACAACGCACACAGCTGGCGCAGCGCGCCCACCGCCTGCACGATCGGCCCCGGCCCGCGGCGGGCCATCGCGTCGAGCGCGGCCAGCCGAGCGGGTGGGTCGAGCCGGGTCAGCCGGCCGGCGAACCCGAACAGCGGGGGCAGGTGCTCGACCGCGCCGATCGCGGACTTGAGGTCGGCCCGCACCGCGTCCGACTGGGCCCACACCTCCTCGTCGATCCGCTGGTGGACCCCGAGCGCGAGCCCCGCCGGCAGGTCTCCGTCCTGTGGCAGGACCGCGTCGACGATCGCGCGGACCACCGCGAGCTCCTTCACCGTGAGCGCGATCGGCCGGTCGTCGGGTGGGACGGAGTAGCCGAGCCGGAGCCACCCGAACGCGCTGCCGGCCGCCAGGGCCGCCGCGCCGCCGACGCCGAACGCGAGGAGCCGCCTGCGGGAGAACATCGGCGCTGCCTAACACGCGCGGCCTCGCCCTCCGGGGTTCGACGGGCGATGCGCGGCTCGCGCGCGCTCCGCGCATCGGCCAAGCGCCCCGACTGCGGTGGAACACCGAGGTTCGCGTGGGGCGGGTCGGCACGGAGCCTGCTATGCACCGGCAGAGCGGGAGGTACGCCGTTGTCGATGCCCGAGCCGATGGTCGAGGCGCTGGGGTTGCGGCGCGAGTGGGCGATGCCGTCCGGTCCACCGCTGGTGGCGGTCGACGATCTGTCGTTCACCGTGGGCGTGGGGGAGGTGTTCGGCCTGCTCGGAGCGAACGGCGCCGGGAAGAGCACCACGCTGCGCATGCTCGCCACGTTGACCGCGCCGTCGTCGGGCACCGCGCGGGTCGCCGGGCACGACGTGGTGGCCGACCCGACCGGCGTGCGGGGGTCCCTCGGCTACCTGTCGGCCTCCAGCGGGCTACCCACCCGGGTCACCTGCCGCGAGGTGCTCGAGCTGTTCGCCGGGCTCCACCGGGTCGCCCGCCCCGCCGAGGCGGTCGAGCGCGCGATCGGCAGGTTCGGGATCACCGAGTTCGCCGATCGGCGGATCGAGTCCCTGTCGACCGGGATGCGCCAGCGGGTGCGCATCGCGACCGCCGCGATCCATCAGCCGCCGGTGCTGATCCTGGACGAGCCGACCGCCGGGTTGGACGTCGTGTCGGCCGACCGTCTGCTCGACAGCATCACCGAGGCCCGCGCGCGGGGGACCACGGTGATCTTCAGCACCCACGTGCTGCGCGAGGCGTCGCGGATCTGCGACCGGATCGGGATCGTCGACCAGGGCAAGTTGCTCGCGATCGGCACCCCCGCCGAGTGGATGGAACGGACCGGCACCTCGTCGTTCGACGACGCGTTCGTGGCGATGGTGCGGCGATGATCGAAGCGGCGCGGGTCGCGGTCCGGACCGAGCTGCTCACGGTGCTTCGCACGCGCGAGCTGTACCTGCTGGTGGCGCTGCCGGCGGCGGTCGGGATGCCACTGCTGGTCACCGCGGTGGTGCTGGTGATGAGCTGGTTCGGCCGCCCGGTGGTCGCCGTGCCGCTCGGCGCCCCGCTCGAGCCGATGTACGGCTTCGAGCTCGCCCGAGTTGCCGACCCTGCGGCGGCGCTCGCCGAGGGCTCGGCCGACCTCGCGGTCACCCGGCTCGAGGTGGCGGCGCTGGAGGTGCCCCGCGACACGTGGAGCCCGGTGCCCCGCGCCACGCCGCCGTGGTGGACGGTCGATCTGGCGTGGGCCGACCCGGGCTCGGGCCCCCGGTTGACCCAGCTGGTGGAGCGGGGCGCGAGGGACGCCTTGGCCACCGAGATCCGCGACCGGGGGGGCAGCGTCGGGGCGACCCGGGACGTGGCGCGGCGGTCCCGCGAGGAGGCGGCGGAGGTGTCCGAGCCGCCGATCGACCTCGCGCGGGTCCTGCTCGCGGTGCTGGTGGTGTTGGGCAACTATGGCGGGTGCCTCCTGGTGCCGCGGCGCACGTTCTCCGAGCGCGAGTCCGGCGTGCTCGAGGCGTTCGCGGCCGCGCGGACCCCGGTGATGGTGCACCTGTGCGCCCGGATCGGGGTGTCGGTGGCGGTGACCTGCGCGGTGCTGGCGTTGCCGGTGTTCGCCGTGGGGTTGCTCCCCGGCGTGTCGGCGGGGCTGCGGGTGCTCGACGGGGTCGAAGTGGTGGCGATCGTGGGCGCGATGACGGTCGGGTTCGTCGGCGCCGGGTTGGTCGCTGGCTCGTCACGCTCCGCGATGTCACTCGCGTCGAACCTGTACCTGGTGATGTTCTTGAGCTTCGCCGCGGGGTTCCTGTGGGTGGTACCGTGGGTGCCGGTGCTCGGGACCCCGAGTGGCGCGACGGGCCAGGTCGCGCGGGTCGTCTCCACGCTGGTGGTCGGGCTGGTCGCGCTGGCGGGCCTCGCCCGGCTGGCGCGCGGGGACCACCTGCTCCCGCCCGGCGCGGGTGCCGAATGAGCGGGATGTGGGCGCTGGTGCGGATCGAGCTGCTGACGATCCTGCGCGACCGCGTGTTCTGGGTCGGGCTGGCGGGCGTGGTCGTGTTGGTCGTCGCGGCGGGCCCGACGGTCGACGCGGTCCTCGCGCTGCGGCCGCCGGCGGTCGACCAGGTCGCGCCGAGCTGTGGCGGCGACGGCCCGTGGGCGCCGGTGCCGCTCGCGGTGCGCGGCGAGATCGCCGACCTCGCGTGGGGGCCGTGGGTGGAGCTGCGGCCCGACGCGGCGGTCCAGGTGGTGTTCTCCAACGACACGGTGTCCAGCTGGTCGTTGCGTGGCGAGGGTGACCTCGCGAGGGCCGCGGCTTGTGTGGAGGAAGCGGTGGAGGGGGCGCGGAGGGTGAGGCTCGCCCGACTCGGCCTGGAGGTCGCCCCTGCCGCGCTGACCCAGGTGGCCACGCCACCCCTCGGAGGTCCCGGCTCCCCGCCGGTCTCGGTGCTCGGGGCCACCCTGCTCGGGCTCGGGGCGATGTTCGCGGGGTCGATCGCGCTCGAGGCGGTCCCCCGACGGCGAGCCAGCGGGCTGCTGGAGCAGCTGCGCAGCACCCGGACCACCGAGTTCGAGGTCGCCGCAGCGTGGGTGCTCGTCGCTGC
>JBEBJC010000561.1:0-5663 GCA_040080105.1 Myxococcota bacterium | reverse complement strand
CCGGTCTGGACTGCGTCCAGACCGGTAGTGGAGTCCACCACCGTCGATCGGGGTCGGTCGCGGATTCCACCACCGTCGACCGGGTTGACCGCGGATTCCTCCACCTGGCCGCGGTTCGACACCCCCGCCGACACCTGCCGGTCGCGCGGCGTGAATGGCCCGAGCCGTGGCGCTCCGAGGTCGAGGAGCGTGCGGGAATTCTTCAGTTCGATGGCGGCCTCGTTCGCGAGGCCTCCGAGCGGGAGGCCGAACGGCTGCTGCGCGTCGAGCACGCACGCGCGTTCGTCGCCCGCCAGGCGCTTGTCGTGGCCCCGGACGTCGCTGTCGCGGCACGGCCGGGGTGCGGCCCGCACCGGTGATCGGCAGGTCATCGGGCTCCCTCGCCGGGAATGGGCTCGGCGGGGGAGTAGGGATCGCAACCCTACAGGTCGATCTCCACGCCATCACCGTCCTGAGCGGGGTAGATCGCTTCGTAGGCCCACTCCTGCGAAAGCGACGCGTCGCCCCATGGACTTGTGTACTTCGAGCGGTAGTTGAAGAGCAGTGCCGAAGGACGCCCGTACTTGATGATCCGGGCTATTGTCGCGCGGTTCGGATGCTTGAAGTATGCGCCGCTGGTCGAGATCAGGTAGACGGGGCATTCAACCAGCTCGAGCAGTTCGCGCGACGTGTTGGCTGCACTACCGTGATGAGCCACTTTCCAAGCCGCGAGCTTCACCCGCTTCCCCGCGCCGAATCTCGCCAGCGACCCAGCCAGCACGTCGGCATGCGCATCCGCTGCCAGAAGGATTCGCTTGTTGTTGTACTCCGCTATGAGGCCGATACTCGAGCCGTTCGGCGTCGTAGTGTCCGGCTTGAACGGTGTCGACGCCTCCGCTTCCACGTCCACCGGGCCAAAGACCTCGTCGCCCGGGAGCCCCTCCCAGGCCGCGGCGGCGGGGTCAAGCCCTGCCGCCGCACACTCGTCGGTCCATTTTGGCACTAAAGCGGCCAGCCTTTCGCGGTTCGGCGACACCACGGTGAGCCTAAGCCCGCCCTCCAGATGGTGCTCGGGGAGGGCGCCGGATGCGGAGATACATACCGCCTTTCCAGAGAAGGCCACATTCCACTTTCGCTTGAGGAGCGCTTCGGTCAGCCGTTCGCCTTGCACGGGACCATAGCTTTCGTCCTCGACCAAGTGACGATAGCCGTTGAACCAGATGTCCTTGAAAGTCACCGGACAGTTCGCGTCTTCTAAGATCGACAGCACGCCTTCGATGTGGTCGCGGTCCACGTGCGTAACGACGAGCAACTCGATCTCGCGCTCGTTCATCGGCAACGTCTCGAGGCGTGACCGTAGACGAGCCCAAGTGCCAGCTCGTCCACCATCGACGAGCACGTGGCGGTTCCGACCCGCCGCCGTGTCCGCGTAGGTAATCAGCAGGCAGTCGCCCTCGCTCGCGGGAAGCAGCTCGATGCGAAGACCCGTCATGTCAGCTCGCCTCCGTGAAGCCTCACGCTGCTGAACGGCACGGTGACGTGCAGCCGTCCCATCGCGTGGCGAACCACGTCGAGCGCCTGCATGAGGGCCTCTTGACGCGCGTTCTCGGAGCCCTCCAACGCGAGCAGCCCGTTATGCAGCAGCATCGTCGACGAAGTCAGTACAGGAATGCCACGTTCAAACGCGACCAGGAACCACTTCGCGGCGACATCCGGACGACCCTGTCTACCTGCAAGATGACCCATCAGCACGGCGCCATCGGGCAACCACGAAAAACGCTCGGCCAGATTCTCGATCCAGTGGTGCCACGCCTCACGCTCAGGGGTCACTGTCGTCTGTAGAAGGACGTGGGCGGCAGCCGCCGCACCAAAGGGGTTCTCGTACTTGTCCGCGAGAAGATCGAGGCAGTAGTCGGGGAGCATGCGCCGCGCGGACGGAACGCTGCCTGAGGAGATGTACGCCAGGACAGCGCCGAATTCTGCGTCCTGGACCGCGATCGACAATGGAAGCCTGGGATCGTGTGGTACAGCTAGCTGAACCACAGCCGTCTCTTGGCGACCCCACGGGACCGGGAGGCACACGCAGTCCCACGTCGCCTGAGTGCGTTTGACCCAGGCGAACACCCTTACCCACTCGGGATACCATGGAATTTCTGGCCGGCGGAACTCGAAAATCTGCACGCGAGAATCACGCCTGCTCGCTGGTGGCCTGTCGATCCACATGAACGGCGGCCGGTGAAAGAACGGCGGATACCCTCGGTGCGGAGGCCAGTCCGGCCAGAGTTCGTAGGGAGGTCCGTGCCGCCACGCCTCTGGATGCGCAACGCCGAGAGTAATCTCCGCGGGGTAGAAGTTGGCCTCAGGACCCTGCCACATCGCTGACCGGGACGAGGTGAACCGGTGCCACCCGAGCCATTCATGCGGGGTCACGTCGCCCTTGAGCACCACGTCCGTCTCACCGCCCTCGGCCACCTCGACTTCCGCGTCCAGGAGTTCGCCCGAGGGGAGGCTGGTCTGGACCAGATACCTGCCAGGCGTCACATTCACCACGGTGCGGTCGGGGCCAGTGCCGGCCGGGATGACAACGTCACGGAGTCGAGTCCCACCACCCGGGCTGATCGGGATAACGTCGGCGACCGCTGCCGCCCTCGATGTGCCCTCCATGTAGTTCAGGACGGCAATTCTGAGTTGCGCGCCCATCACAGCACCTCCAACGGAGGAATGCGGCGATAGGGAGGCCGAACAGAACAGTCCGTGGCTCGTTGCGATCGATATGGCGCAAGGGGGCTGAATCGCGCTTCAAAGTCATATCGCCCGGTCCGGAGCTCAAGCTCCCAGAACCCGTTCGAGGCAGTGGCAGGAACCGGCTCGAGCGTGGTCCCAGTTGGGCCGCAGGCCAACTCGCCGACATCGGTGGCCTGCTCCGGGCGGCACCCGACGAAGACCGGCACGCGCGGGGGCTCTTTCAGGCGGTGAACCTCGAAGGTGGTGAGGTTCTCGACCGGGGCAATCTGGGCTGACGCAAGCCCAGCATCGATTTTGCGCTGCATGTGAGCGCCGAGCGCGCGGTGCAGCGTGTTCGTATCGACTCGCCAATCTCCCTCGGCATCGTCGCTTCCCGTTCCCGAGAAGGCGGCGAGCAGTGCGTCTGCGAAATGAGACAGCCTTCCGGCCCGGCCGTACGCCGGCATGCCGCGAAGCGTTGAGTAGTAAACAGGATTCTGAAAGAATCCGGCGACCCCGGTGGGCTGCAGGATGACGCGGCCTGCGTATCCGTCGGCGTAGCGCAGCATCGAGGCGTCGGTTCGGCACGCGTCGATGAAGAAGAGCTGCTGGAGCGCGCCGCACGACTTCATGCCCTGATGAAGCCGGTTGAAGTCCACGGCGCCTTGGAGCGCGTTGTCGGGATCGTTCCCGAAGTCCTCCATCAGAAGGGAGAGCAGGCCTCCATCGCCGAGGCCGTGTCCGCAGAAGTAGAAGATCGGCAGGTTCTCGGGACTTGCTGCGCAGCGGTTCTTCCACTGCTTCACCGCGCGTTCGACGTTGTCCGCCGTGGCCGCCGAGGCAGGGGCGCCGCCGGCCTCCGAGGTCAGGAGGGCGACCGTGGCAAGCGGTCGCGCGGGGTTGTGGAAGTGGTCCACGAACCAGCGCGCGATGGTGCGGGCGGATCGCGGTGGCGCGTCCAGCTGGCCCAGGTTCTGGTGGTTCGGCATCGAGCGGGCCGGATCGCCACCCTCGAGACAGGGGTAGCTTCCGACGCCGACCACGAGTACGTGCGTTCCGATCGGGTGGTGGACTTGGTGGATCAGGAAGTCGTCGTCGGCCGGCATCGCCGCTCCCGACGCGGAGTGTAGCGAGGGGTGCGGGATGGGAGAAGTCCACGAGCAAGAACCTCGTCCACGTATGGCGGAAGGACAGGTTGAGACCGCCACTATCGGTCTGGCGCTGTCGGGCGGGGGATCGCGGGCCGCCGCCTTCCACCGCGGTACTCTTCGTGCTCTCAACGAGGTGGGGCTCGCCGAGCGGCTGGCCGTCGTTTCAACCGTGTCCGGCGGGTCGGTCTTCGGGGCTGCGTGGATGGCGGCCCGATCGCGTGGTGAGACCGACCATGCCTTTCTCCAGTCGCTCAGGGGTGTTCTCCGTCGAGGCTTCGTGTGGCCGGCGATCCTTCACTGGCGCGCACTGAAAGTCCTGTTGCCGGGGTGGTCCCGAACTCATCGGCTCGCCGAGACCTTCGACGAGTTGCTGCTTCACGGGATGAGCCTGTCCGACCTCCCTGAGCGGCCGCTGTTGTGCATCAACGCGACGATGTTGAACCACGGTGCGGCGGCGCGCTTCTCGCGACACGGCTTCTCGGGTGAGGGAGTTGGTGCCCGGACCGAGCAGGGCCACCCGCAGGTGGCAGTCGCGACATCGCTCGCGTTCGCGACGGCCGCATCCGCCGCATTCCCCTTCGTACTTCCCCCGCTCAGCATGGCCCGTGCAGAGTTTGGCGACGTCCCCTTCTCCGGTCCGCTCGCTGGCCACGATCGCATCATCTTGACGGACGGCGGAATCCTCGAGAACCTCGGAGCCCAGACGCTTCTGCGCAGCCGGCATTTTGGCGCCCGTCACATCGTCGTGAGCGACGCCGAGGTTCGTGATCAGCCTTGGCTTCCGACTCCCCTCGGCCGGATCCGTAGCGCCGCCGCCTTCGGGCTCTCAGCGGAGATTCTCGACCGGCTCCTGGTGGTCATGAGCATGAAGCAGAACCGTTCCATGCGGCAGCTGATCATCCGGGACTTCGTCGAGCGCGCACGGACTTCCACGACCGATCGCGTGCTGCTGTTCGCGCGCATCTCTCAAGACTGGGATCGGCTGCTGACGAGCCTTCCCGAGTGGCGGCTCGCGCAGCTGGGAGCCGCGGGCGACACCGAGGGCAGGACGGCCGCTCGTGTCTTCCGCCAGCTCGAGTCCGCAGGAATCGACCTCTCGGCGGCGCAAGCCGCCTATGACGAGATGGGAGGCAAGGATGCTGCGCAGCAGGCGAATGCGGTTGCAACGAACTTCACCGCGCTCTCGGAGGGCGACCTGGACCTGCTGGAGGGCCATGCACGATGGCAGATTCTGGCATTGAGCGCCATTTTTGGCGGCTCACTGCTTGATCCTGCCTGACCGTTCACGCCGCCTCGACCGCGAGCTCGCCGAAGGTCCCGAGCAGAAGCGTCCCTCGCATGCCCTCCCGCAGCACCACCCAGACCCGCGCGACCCGAGCGCCGCCCTCAAGGGCGATGGCGGGTTCGGGGCCTCGGACGATGGCGTCGCCGAACCGCTGGCGGAGCCATCCCGCCATGCTCCAGGGCACGGTCAGGACGAGCACGCCGTCGTCGGCGGCGAACGCGAGTTTGCGTATTCCGGCCATCGTGATCACTCAGATCGGACCATCGTGATCACCCAGTTCGGGTGATCGTGATCACCTGGATCGGGTGAAGGTGATCACCCAGATCGGTCATGGTGATCGCGCTGCAGGGGGTGGTGGCCTCCAGGTTGAAGGGTTCGAGTTGGAAGGGCCGCCGGGTCACTGGTTCTGCTCCTCGGTCTCGCGTCTGCGTCGAGACGGACCCGTCAGCTCCAGCCGGTGCGCCGTGTGGAGCACCCGGTCGCAGATGGCATCTGCGACCGTCGGGTCGCCAATATAGTCATGC
>JBEBJC010000560.1:0-5667 GCA_040080105.1 Myxococcota bacterium | reverse complement strand
TGGTACGATGGCACTGCCCGCCTGTCGGTCCGTGAGGGGGAGGGTTGGGCGCCGACCGACGCACCGTGTCCCAACGGGCAGACTCAGTTCTTCGCGCTGGGCGACGAGCTGTGGATGGCGCAGCTCGACGACGAGTGGCTCGGGTGGGGGCGGTGGCACGCCGGACCGAGGACGTCCGGATCTCAGGCTCGAACCCGGCCCGATCCGCGGTGACGCCGCCCTCCGCCCCAGCTCGACGTGAACGGGCAGAGCCTGCCGGACGAACTCGAGCCCTGATCGGGCTCGGGCGAGGTGCGAGCCTGCGTCGTCGATCCTCACGCTGGTAATTCGGGCGCGGCGAACCTACCCCCAGGCATGAGCGGCTCGCGAGCGCTGGCCGTGAACTGGAGGTCCACAGTGTCAGCCCCGTCGGTGATCGTGCCTGTCCCGCTCCCGTTCGACCCCGCGCGGCTGCCGGGTCTGTCCGAGCCGCTGCTGCGCTCCCACTGGGAGAACAACTACGTGACCGCGGTGAAGAACCTCGCGAAGACCCGAGAGCAGCTGGCGACGGTCACCCGAGACACGCCGTCGATGCTGGTCGCCGGGCTGATGGAGCGAGAGCTCACGTTCCGGAACTCCGTCTCGCTGCACGAGCTGTACTTCGGGAACCTCGGAGGGGCTGGCGGGCCCCAGGGTGCCATCGCGAACCGCATCGGGACCGCGTTCGGTAGCCTCGCCCGGTTCGAGGAGCGGTTCCGTCTGGCGTGCTCCGGCTTGTATGGGGGAGCGGGTGGGTGGTGTTGGACCATGACCTGCGGACGCAGGACCTGCGCCTGTACTGGGCGGGTGGCCACACCCAGACCGTCGCCTTGGGCCTGCCGGTGTTGGTGTGTGACCTGCACGAGCACAGCTACGCGATCGACTACGGCGCACGCGCGGCCGAGTACGTGGACGCCTTCTGGGCGAACATCGAGTGGGCGGAGGTCGACCGCCGCCTCGCGAAGGCCGAGGTGGTGCACCTGTGAGCTCGCCCCCGCTCAACCCGCGCGGGCCCTCGCGGTGACCCGCTCCTCCACGTGGTGCAGCGCGTCGGTCACGATGTGCGCCACGTGGTCGTCGTCGAGCTGATACACCCGGTGGCGGCCGCGCGGCTCGGACCGCACCAGGTGCGCGTCACGCAGCAGGCGCAGGTGGTGCGACAGCGCCGACGCCTCGACCCCGACCCGCTCCTGCAGCTCCCCCGCGGTCAGCGCCCCACACCGGGTGAGCGCCCACAGCACCGCCACCCGCGCTGGGTGCCCGATCACCTGCAGCAGCGCCGCCGTCTGGTCGAACGCGACCGCGGTGGGCGCCTCCTCCGGGCCGGGGCACTCACCCATGGGCCGCCTCGCACCGCACCGCGCACCGGGTGCCGCGCTCGATCTGCACCGTCGCGTGGGCCATCCCGAGGCCGTCGAGCACCTCGTGCGCCCGCAGGCAGGTGCCCTCGGACGGGTGGGTCTCGGCGACCACCAGGTGGGCCGACACCAGCGTCTGCCGCCCGTCGACCGACCACACGTGCAGGTCGTGCACCTCGGTGACCCCGTCGATCGCCGACAACGCCGCCCGGACCGCGAGCACGTCGACGCCAGGGGGCGGCAGCTCGAGCAAGATCCGCCCGGCGTCGCGCACCAGCCGCGCCGCGCCCACCGCGACCATCCCCGCCACCACCACCGACGCGATCGGGTCGGCGACCGAGTACCCGAGCAGCAGCCCGACCGCCGCGAGCATCGCCGCCACCGAGCCGAGCGCGTCGCCGAGCATGTGCAGCAAGGCCCCGCGCACGTTGAGGTCGTCGGGGTCGGACCGGTACAACACCCACGCGCTGCCGAGGTTGATCGCGAGCCCGATCCCGCCCACCACCAGCACCGGCACCCCGGGCACCACCGGGGCGGTGGTGGCGAGCCGCTCGACCGCCTCCCACACCAGCCACCCACACACCGCGAGCAGCGCCACCGCGTTCACGAACGCGCCCAGCACCTCGGCCCGCCCGAGGCCGTACGTGCCGCCGGCGAACCGCTGGCGCGCGACCCGCGCCGCCCCCAGCGCCAGCGCCAGCGCGCTCACGTCGGACACCATGTGCGCCGCGTCGGACTGCAGCGCGAGCGACCCGGTCCACACCCCCACCCCGACCTCGACCGCGAGGAACCCGAGGTTCAGCGCCAGCGACCACCCGAGGGCGGACTGGGCGTCCACACCGTGGTGGTGGTGGTGGTCATGGTCGTGGTGATCGTGATGGTGATGGTGGCCCACGGTTGAAGAGTACCTCAATTGAGACATTCTTCAACTAATCGGCGTGGGTTATCCGGTGCGGGATGGTTCCGGACCTCCGCGAGACCGTGCGATCACTCGTCCCCGAAGTGGCGGACGGGACGGTCGAGCTCGTGCGGATCGCGCGGCGCGAAGGGTACCGCACCCAGCTGCTGGTGCGGTCGGCCGACCCCGAGGTCGATCCGGTGGGGGCGATCGTAGGGCCCGGCGGGGCGCGGGTCCGCGCGCTGGTCGAGCACCTCCGCGGCGAGGCGATCGACGTGATCCCGTTCCACGAAGATCCGGCGACGTTGCTGCCGTACGCGGTGGCGCCGCACCGGGTGGAGCGGATCGTGGTGCTCGACGACGCGCTGATCGTGGTGGTCCCGGACGACGCGTTCGACGGGATCGTGGGGGAGGGGGGCCAACGGCTGCCGCTCACCAGCCAGATCGTCGGGGTGCGGCTCGACCTGTTCCGCCGGTCGAAGGTCGACGCGCTCGAGTCCGCCGCCCGGGCGTGGCTCACCGAGCGGGCCGACCTGCCGGCGGGGGTGGTCGACCGGCTGCTGCGCGCGGCGGTGTGGGAGCCGCGCGCGCTGGTCGAGGCCGACCGGAGCTGGCTCGGTCAGCTGGTGGGCGACGAGGCGGCCGACCAGCTGCTGCGTGCGGCGGCCGCCGCCACCCCTTGACCCCTACCGGGCGGCGCGCTGCGGAGACGCCGAGCCGACCAACACCGACAGCTCGACCCCGGCGTGGCCGTAGAACGCGCCCGCGCGCCCGGGCTCGCCCGACTGGACCAGCGGCGGGGCGAGCACCGCGTACGGACCGAGCTCGAACGACATCCCGGGCGGGACCGCGAGGCCGATCGCCAGCGCGGGCTTCACGAACGGCGCGACCGCCGCGTACCGCGACGAGGGGAGGTCGACCAGGTCGGTGTTCTTGCTGTCCACCAGCAGCCCCCACCGCCGGTCGTCGGCGGTGCGCTTCACCTCGCCGCGCGGGCCCGCGTAGTCGTGCCCGCCGGTGACCCACCACCCGGTCGCCCCGCCGCAGCCGACCACCGCGGCCGTCGCCTGGTCGCGGACCCAGGTGGGCTCGACCGGGGCGATCCCCGACCCGGTCACGACCCCGATCGCCAGCCGTCCGCTGTCGGCCCACGCGCTCGCCACCGCCAGCAGCCACATCGCGACCTCCCGGTGGATCGTGTCCGGTCCGCGCGGGTCGGTCAAGGCCGTGGTACGACCCGGACATGTGGATGTGGTTCGCCTGTGGGGGCCCGCCGACCGCGCCCGAGCCCGAGGTCGTGACCTGCGCCGATCCCGGCGCCCGCGCGGCCGCGGCGTTCGACGCCATCACCCTCGAGGTGGGGCCGGCCGACGAGCACCGGTTCTGGGGCGCCGGGGTGGTGGTGGTCGACGTGGACGCCGACGGCGACCTCGACCTGTTCGCGCCGGGCCCGCACGACGCCACGTTGTTCCGCAACGACGCGGGCGCGTTCACCGCCGACCCGGGGGCGCTGCCGGAGGCGGACTGGGAGCGCGCGGTGGGCGCCGTCGCGGGCGACCTCGACGGCGACGGTGACCCCGACCTGGTCGTCACCCGGTGGGGCGGCGAGGACCTCCTGCTGATCAACGTCGACGGCTCGTTCGTCGCCGAGGAAGCGGCGTTCTCGATCCCGTCGCACAGCCAATCGCCGACGCTCGCCGACGTGGACGCCGACGGTGACCTCGACCTCGCGATCGGCGGGCACGGGCCGGTCACCGGCGGAGAGGAGATCGTGGTCGACGCGCCGGCCGACCCGACCCGCTTGTGGCTCAACGCGGGCGACGCGACGTTCACCGACGGCAGCGCCCGGCTCACCGACGCGATCCGCGACGGGTACACGTTCGTGGTCGGGTGGACCGATCTGGACGCCGACGACCACCCGGACTGGCTGGTGGCGAACGACTACCCGGTGTGGGAGCCGACGTTCGGCGCGGTGCAGCAGGCGGACGGCACGTTCGCCGCGGCGGAGGGGCGCGGGCTCGAGTGGACGGTGGCGGCGATGGGCCTCGGGATCGAAGACGTGAACGGCGACGGCGCCGACGACTTCTTGATGCCGATCTGGGACGACGTGGCGGCCCCGTTCTCGACCGGCGGGCCGTGGGTCGACCGCGCAGACGCGCTCGGCCTGGTGCCGCCCCCGCACGACGGAACGTGGGTCGGCTGGGGCGGCGCGTGGGTCGACCTCGATCTGGACGGCGCGCTCGACGCGGCGATCGGGTTCGGCCACCTCGACACGGTGGGGGAGGTGGGCCCGCGGGGCGGCTTGACCGAGAACGAGCTCGACCAGGGGTTCGCGACCTACCTGCAGCGCGACGAGCGGTTCGAGCTCACCGATCTGGGGCTGGAGCAGCTCGGCGTGTGGCGCGGGTTCGTCACCGCAGACCTGAACCGCGACGGGTGGCCCGACCTGGTGCGGCGCGACCTCGCGGGGCGGGTGGTGGTCGACCTGTCGCGCTGCGGCGAGGCGCGGTGGCTCACGGTGGCGCCCGAGCCCGCGTCGGCCGCGGTCGGCGCCGAGGTCACCGTGACCTGGGACGGCGGCGCGCTCACCCGCACGGTCCGCGCCGGGATGTCGCTGGCGTCCGGCGGCCCGCCGGAGGTGAGCTTCGGCCTCGGCACGGTCGACGAGGTGCAGCGGGTCACGGTGGTGTACCCAGACGGCGAGACGGTGAGCGTCGGACCCACCCCGACCCGGCGCCGGATCGTGGTCCGGCGTCCCTGAGCTGAGCTACTCGTCGGTGGCCACCGATTCGAGCAGCGTCTTCGCGCGCCAGTCGGTGCGCGTGTGCAGGGCGTCGTCCCGCTCGCCGGGGGGCAGCAGCGCCAAGCCCACCGCCGAGGTCTGGGCCGAGCCCTCCGAGCTGTCGCTCCCCATGATCCCGAGCCACACCTGGTCCGACACGCCGTCCGACAGCGGATCGGTCAGACCCTGCTTCACGATGTCCCCCAGCACGTCCGTCGGGAGCTTGCTCGAGAACGTCGCCACACACGGGTACTCGGCGCAGTCGATCGACTCGACCTGGAGCTCCGGCACCTTCGCCACCGCCGCCCGGACGTTCGCCTCGAACTCGGCCGGGGCGAAGCCCGCGGGGACCTGCGCGGGCCACCGGCTCTCCACGCCCTGGGTCTGGGTCACCTGACCCCGCGCCACCGCGCCTTCGAGCCGCGCGTTCTCCAGCTCCTGGCGCAGCCGGTCGTTCTCGGCCTGTAGCCACGCCGCCTGCTCTGCGGCCGGCGCCGACGCTGGCGGCGGCGGCGCCGCGGGCGCCCCGCTGCGGAACGTGCGCTGCTCACCCGCCCGGAGCTCCACCACATCGCCCGGGGCCCCGACGGTGGCGGTGCCCTGCATCACCC
>JBEBJC010000559.1:0-5677 GCA_040080105.1 Myxococcota bacterium | reverse complement strand
TGTGGAAGGTGCTCGACGCAGGTCCGGACGGCGCCGCGTCGGCGAGGCTCGCGGGGCCCCCCGCAGCGTACGTGGTCCGGGTCTCCGCGATCGTCGCCGGGGGCGTGGGGACCCGCGCGGTGGTGGTGGACCTGTCGAAGCGGGCCTGGCTGATCGCACACGCCCCGGCGGCCGGGGCCGCAGCCGACCGGGCCGTTCCGGCGGTGACGGTGGTGAACGGCACCGACGCCGAGCTTCGCGGGCCGCTGGTCGCGGGGGCGGCGTCGGTCGAGGTGACGCTCCCGCCGCACTCCGCGCGCACCGTCGCGGTGGGAGACGCGGTCGCCCCGGGCCCGGACCCGGTGTCGATCGCGTGGGAGGTGGCCGGGCGGCCCGCGGTGGACTGGGCGTTCCCCCTCGCGGCGGGAGCGCCCGCCGCCGACGGGCCGCTCACCGTCGCCGCCGGCGGGGTGGTCGCGGTGGTGACCCGGCCCGACCCAGAGCTGTCCCGGCACCCCGAGCGGATCGCCTCGGCCGGGCGGGCGGCGCTCGCCGCGCTCGCGCTGCGGGACGACCCCGCGGCGCGGTCGGTGGCGATCGGCGCGTGGGAGCGGCTCACGTCCCAGCCGGTGGGGTGGCCCGACGCCACCACCGCGTCGGAGGGGATGTTGTTCGCGGTGGAGGCGCGGGCCGCGGGCATCGACCCGTCCCGCAGCGCGATCGATCTGGTCGGCCCCGCGCCCACGAGCGCGGTCGAGCGCGCGCTGGTGCTGCGGGCGCAGCGCGCGGCGGGCGCGCCGGCGGACCCGAACCTGGTGGCGCTGGTCGACGAGGACGCGCGGACCTCGCCCGACGTGGCGGCGCTGCGCGTGCTGTCCGACCCGCGGGCGCCGGTGGTGGGGACGATCGACCCGACGACGCCGTGGGGCGCCGCCGCGTCGCTCGCGCTCGGCCGGCCGGTCGACGCCGCCGCGCTGGTGCGCCGTGGCCCGCCACAGCCGGGCGCGCCCGGGCTGGCCGAGTGGGTCGCGGTCGCGGCCACGGCCCCGGGGGCGGTGCGCGACGGACCGGTCGCCGTGCGGGTCCAGGCGCGGTCGGCGGGGGCGGAGGTGGCGTGGCAGTGGGCCGCGGCCGCGCCCCCGGCGCCGGTCCGACCCGTGCCGGTCGCGGTGTTGCCCGCGTCGGGGGCGGGGCGGATCGAGGCCGTCGGGGTCGAGCCCGAGGTGTGTGACCCGTGTGTGGTCGCGCTCGGCGACTGGCTCGACCCCGGGTTCGGCCCGGACCTGGTCCCGGTTTCGGGCGCGCTGCCGCTCGGGTGGGTCGACGAGCGGCACTTCCGCTGGCGCGCGGTCAGCGTGGGGGTGTTCACCGTGGCGGCGCGCGAGGTCGCCACGGGCGACGTGGTCGGGATGGCGGTCGAGGTGCGCCCCGACGCGGGTGGGTCGCCGTACGATCCTGCGGTCCGGCTGGCGCGGGACGCGCGCGGGGTCGAGCGGGGCGAGTCGCCCGAGCTGGTGGGGTACCCCGAGGCGTACGCGCCCCAGGTGGCCGCGCTGGCGTTCCGCAGCGCGATGAACCGCGGCGCGTCGGACGGCGAGGACGCGGTCGCGGTGGCGGCGGCGTTCCGGCTGCTGGTCGCGACCGACCCGAGCGCGTCGGTGTCGCTGGCCGAGCTCGCCGCCGCGGCGCGGGCGCTCGCCGCCACCGGGCAACCTCTGGCGGCGCTGCGCGCGTGGCGAGCCGGCCTGGACGCCGCGTTCGCCGCCGAGGCGGCGTCGATCGGGGCGCTCGAGGGGACCGGGGAGCTGCTGGCGATCCAGAAGGTGCGCGAGGCGGCCCTGCGGTACCCCGACGGTCCGCGGGTGGCCGACGCGCTGTACCTGCTGCCGGCGCGCCTGCTCGAGATGGCGGACGGGTTGCCCGACGAGGTCGTGAGCGCAGGGATCACCGCCACCGACGTGCGGCTGACCGCAGCGGCGTGGGACCGGGAGCTGCTCGCGGCGTACCCGCGCCACCCCCGCGCGACCCCGGCCGGGCTTCGGCTCGGGCGGGTGCTGCTGACGCTGGGAGCGGCGGAGGCGGCCGCCGACTGGGCCGCGCGGGTCGGCGCCGCCCACCCGGACGAGGAGGCGTCGGACGGCCTCGTGTTCCTCGAGGCGCTCGCGCGCACCGAGGCCGGTGACACGGCGCGGGCGGAGCCGCTGCTGAACCGGCTGGTCACCCGGCCGTTCCCGTCGCCCGACGGCTCCCTCGCCCCGTCGGTGCACCGCTCGGACGCGCTGCTCGTGCTCGGGCGGCTGTACGAGTCGCGGGGCCAGCTCGACCGCGCGCTCGAAGCGTACGGGGACGCCACCGGGTCGGACGAGGCGGCCCGCGCGCTCGACGTGCTGGGCCGGACCTCCCTCGTGGTGCCGCCGGTGGTGTCGCTGCACACCACCGAGCCGGCCCGCCTGCCGATCGAGCTGTCGAACGTCGACGAGGTCCGGATCCGGGCGTACCGGGTCGACCTGCGGACGTTGTTCCTGCGCGACCTGGGTCTCGGGGGGGCCACCGAGGTGGCGGTCGCGGGGGTGTCGCCGGCGTGGGCCGGCTCGCGCAGGACCGCCGGCGGCGCGTACGTGAGCCGAGACCTCGTGCCGGTGCCGCTGGACGGCGCGGGCGCGTGGGTGGTCCAGGTGGAGGGCGCCGGCATCACCGCCGCGACCCTGGTGGTGCGCAGCGGGCTCGAGCTGTCCTCGGTCGACGCGGGTGACGCGCGGCGGATCACCCTCCGGCGCGGCGGCAAGCCGGCGTCGGGGGTGGAGGTGCGGGCGCTGTTGGCCACCGAGGAGGTCGTGCGGGCGGTGACCGACGTGCGCGGGGTGGCCGAGGTGCCCGCCGGCGCGCCGGTGCTCGCGTGGTCCGGCGACGACTGGGCGTTCACCGACCCGCAGGAGGAAGTGTGGGCCAGCTCGCCCGTGCTGGAAGAGGGCGGGGTCGAGCCCCTGCTGAAGCTCCTCGACGGGCGGATCGACGGCCAGCAGAGCGAAGACAACGACGCGTACCGGCGGGTGTTCGACCAGGCGTCCGGCGCGGTCGAGCTGAATGCGTTGTGAGTTAAGGGGTCGCCGGAGGCGGTCCAATGGTGGCATGGATGGTGGGGGCGGCGTCGGCCGCCGATCTGCACGTGCAGGTGGAGACGGCGGAGGGCCTGTCCGAGACCCACAGCTGGGCGTCGGTCGACACCTTCCTCCGGCGCCTCGGCCCGCGCACCTCGGGCAAGAGCTCGGTGGAGTACGTGGTGAGCGCCCCCACCTCGGTGTACGACGCGGTCGACGGCGCGTACCGGGTCGAGCTGTCGGTGTGCCTCGAGTGGACCCGCAAGGGCAAGTCCGACCGGTGGTGCAAGAAGGAGGAGGTGCTCGCTCCGCCCGAGTCCGCCGGTCCGAACGTGCTCACCGGCTCGATCAAGGCCAAAGACAAGTTCGAGTGGACGATGCGCCTGTGGTACACCGGCGAGCCCCCGTCCACCACCGTCCCGCTGCCGCCCGAGCCGGTCGAGGAGTAGTCGCGATGGCTGCGGTCGTGGTGAAGATCGTCGAGAGGGCGAGCCTGGGCGCCGGCTTCCGCGGGGGTGGGCCGCGGGGCCTCGACGATCTGGTGCAGCGGTCCCCGTACCTGCTGCTCCGCCTCGACCGCGCGGTGAACCCGACGTTCCACCTCGGCCTCGCCGAGTGGTTCGACCAGCGGTACCCGGGCAAGTTCTCGTTCGGGGTGATGTCGCGCGCCGACTGGCCCGACGCCCGGCTGGCCGAGCGGCTGCAGTCGTCGCTCGGGCCGCTCCGACGCGGCGTGTCCGACGGGTACTACCTGCTCGAGGGCGGGTTCGTGGTCGGGTACCACGGCTCGCAGTTCCGTCCCGTTTCGGTCACCTACGCGAGCGAGCCGGGGGAGGCCGCGCTGCGGGCCGAGCTCGCGCGGCACCCGGCGTCGGCGGGGGTCGGGGCGCACGACCGCGAGCCGTTGGCGCAGCTCGTGTGCTACTTCGACCCGCTGGTGGAGCGGAAGGTCCGCGCCGCGAGCAGCGAAGGGGCGCCGCGGTCCGCGCGCGAGGCGCCGCCGCCGCCGTCCGGCTTGTCCGGCCCCGACCCGTACCAGGTGCTGGGGATCGCGCCCGACGCGACCGACGACCAGGTCAAGGCCGCGTACAAGGCCCAGCTGAAGCTGAACCACCCCGACAAGGTCGCCCACCTGTCGCCGGCGCTGCAGCAGTTCGCGCAGGCGCAGACCCTGGCGATCAACCAGGCGTACGCGTCGATCGGCGCGCGCCGGGGCTGGTCCGGCTGACCGCGATAAGGGGTCGGGCGGAGGTGGGTCATCGCGGTCGAGCTGCTCGTCGTGCTCGCGCTGATCGTGGCCAACGGGCTGTTTTCGGGCGCGGAGATCGCGGTGTTGTCGCTGCGCAAGACCCGCCTGCAGGAGCTGCTCGACCAGGGCAACCCGTCGGCGCGGTGGGTGTCGGCGCTTCGCCACGATCCGGAGCGGTTCCTCGCCACGGTGCAGGTCGGGATCACCGTGGTCGGCGCCACCGCGGCGGCGTTCTCCGGCGCGTCGGTGGCGGTGCGGCTCGAGCCGTGGTTCCGGTCGATCCCGGGGATCGGGGACCACGCCGAGCAGCTCGCGCTGGTGGTGGTGGTGGCGGCGGTGTCGTACCTGTCGCTGGTGCTGGGCGAGCTCGTGCCGAAGTCGCTCGCCCTGCGGGCGGCCGAGCCGTACTCGCTGCTGATCGCGCGCCCGCTGTCGTGGCTGTCGTGGCTGTCGCGCCCGCTGGTGTGGGGTCTCACCACCTCGTCGAACCTGGTGCTGCGGCTGTTCGGCGACCGGACGAGCTTCGCCGAGTCTCGCCTGTCGCCCGACGAGCTGCAGCAGCTGGTCGAGGAGGCCGCCTCCGCCGGGATGGTCGACGCCGGCGCGGGTGAGATCGCGTCGCGGGCGCTGAGCTTCGCCGAGCTCGACGCCTCGTCGGTGATGGTGCCGCGGGCGAACATCGTGGCGGTGCACCGCGGGGCGAGCCTCGACGTGTTGGCAGACGTGGCGCTCGGCAGCGGGCACTCGCGGGTGTTGGTGTACGACCGCGACCCGGACGACATCGTGGGGTTCGTGAACACCCGCGACGTGCTGGCGCACGGTCGGGTCGACCCGACGTTCACCCTCGCGCAGGCGGTCCACCCGGTGCCGTTCGTGCCGACCTCGATGGCGGTGCCGGCGCTGCTGCGCGACCTGCAGCGCCGGCGGAGCCAGCTCGCGGTGGTGGTGGACGAGCAGGGCACCGTGCGGGGGTTGCTCACGGTGGAGGACCTGCTCGAGGAGCTGGTGGGCGAGATCCTGAGCGAGAACGATCTGCCGACCGGCCCGCTGCGGGCCGACCCGGACGGCTCGCTGCTGGTCGACGCGTCGACCCCGGTGCACGAGGTGAACCGGGTGGACGGGATCGAGCTGCCCGAGGGGGAGACGTTCAGCACGGTCGGCGGGCTGGTGCTCGACGTGGCCGGCCGGATCCCGAGCATCGGGGAGTCGTTCGTGGCGGGCGACCACCAGCTCGAGGTGGTCGACGCGAGCCCGCGGAAGGTTCGCCTGGTGCGGATCACCTCGCGGGTCTAGCAGGGACGGGCGAGGGAATTCCCTGGCCGAGCCCGGCTCGGGCCCCTCACCCCAGCCC
>JBEBJC010000558.1:0-5679 GCA_040080105.1 Myxococcota bacterium | reverse complement strand
CCGTCTGGGGCGTGGACAGTGACAATAACTCGTTCTGCTGCTTTATCGACGATTCGGTGACTTCGGGCGTTAGTGTCGTGACCCTGAGGGGCTCCCCCGAGAGTGACACCCTCTCGTGCCAGGATTCTGGAACGGGCGCCGCAATCGAGAGTGTGCCGAGCGCGTTGGCCGGGGAAGACGGAGACGACAGCTACGTCGGAAGCTTGGGCACCACTTTCGCTGCGCAGTCCGGACTGTCCGCGGACAACGAGTATTACCTCGGCACGGGCGACAACACGGTCGAGGGCGGTCCGGGTCGAGACATCGTCGTCATCGACGCCTCCGTGGCCACGAACGTCGCGAACCTCTACCAGGGGAACGACTCGTACGCGCTCGACCTGGACGGCACGCATCACAACGACGGTGTGGACATCGTCGACGCCGGTGCTGGGGACGATGACATCTACGGCTTCGGAGGTGTCGACGAGCTGACCGGTGGCGCCGGCGCCGACTACATCTATGGCGGAAACCAGGGCGACTCCATCAATGGCAACAACGGGAATGACCACCTCTTCGGGGAGTCTGGGCCGGACGTGATCTACGGCGACAATGACAATGATACCATCGAGGGAGGCGGTGGGAACGACACGATTCACGCTGGTTCGGGGAACGATTGCGCGACCGGCGGGAACGGCGACGATGTCGTCAATGGCGACTTGGGCGCCGACTACGTGTACTCCGGTTCCAGTGACTCCGTCGGAGACAAGGTCTACGGATCCTCTGCCGGTGTGCAGGAACTCCCGAACTCCGTAGACCGTGTGTGGGCCGACCTGGGCGTGTCGGCAACGGGCGCGACGCAGGCCGGTGACCTTTGTGGCGACTCCGATCGGATGGATACCTGGGCAGGTTCGTCCTGCACCTACTCCTTGGCGACCTACCCGACCTGTCCCCTGTAGCAGGTGCCCTTGGAGTTCCATCGATGAAGGCGACGCTCCAGTTTCTGTTCATTGTCGGCTGCGAAAGACAACGCGAGGTGGTCCCGCGCGACGAACCGTCGACAATGGAAGTGAGCTCTTCGAGCCCCATCCTCTGCCGCACGCCCCGGAGCGTGCCCTTCGAGGCGACGAGAACCGGCGCGCAACACGACTCGGCCCATGCCGAGCTGGTGGGCGCAGGAATCGGTGTCGAAGACTACGACGACGACGGTTTCCTCGACCTGTTCCTACCCAGCGTCCAAGCGACCGACGCTCGCATGTTCTGGGGCGACGACGGCGCGTTCGTCGAGGACGACGCGTCCGGGTGGGCCCCACTTGATGCGTCGGCCGCCGTGTCGCACGCGGACTACGACAGCGACGGTGATCTCGACCTGTTTGTGGCGCGGTGGGAGCAGCCGAGCGTGTTGCTGCGCAACGAAGGCGGTCGCCAGTTCGTGGACGCCACTGCGGAGAGCGGCCTCGGACGCCACGCAGTCAAGGCCCAGACCGCTCCGTGGGCGGACATCGACGGGGACGGCGATCTCGACCTGTTCATCGGCGCGTATGGCGAGCGGGCCGTGATCATCACGGACGGCTCGTGCGACGATCACGTCCCGGACGCGCACCCGGGACAGCTGTGGCGCAACAACGGGGACGGGACCTTCACCGACGCGAGCGATCACCTGCCCGACGAACTCGACGGGCAGCAGGACGTCGCGCTGGAGCAATGGGACGCCTACGTGTTCATGGCCGCGTTCTACGACCTCGACGGTGACCATCGCCCGGAGTTGTTGGTCTCGAACGACGACGGGCTCTGCCAGGGGAGCCTCGCCCTGGCGAACCGGGATGGTGGCTTCGAGGTGGGCGGGGCGCGGGGTTGGGACGGCGATCGGCACGACATGGGCATGGCCAGCGCCGATCTCAACGGAGACGAGCTGCCGGACTTCGCCATCACCTCCTACCAGAACGTGAGCTACTTCGAGAGCGCGGATCTCGGCGACGAGCCGGTCTACGTTGATGCGGGCCTCACGGTGGGCATCGTCGACGACTGGGCGAGCCGTGACCGGACCTTTGGGTGGGGCACCGAGTTCGGCGACCTCGACAACGACGCGGACGAGGACCTGGTCAGCGTGTTCGGCTTCTGGGAGTACTACGCCAACGACGATCCGAAGCTGCAGCCGGACGCGCTCTTCGTCCGCGGGGACGACGGCCGATTCTCGGAGGAGGCGGAAGGGTGGGGCTTGGCGGACAACGGCGTCTCCCGCTCCGTCGTCCTCGCCGACCTCGACCGGGACGGTACGCTGGATGTGGTCAAGCGCCTGCTCGGGGACGCCGCCACGGGAGGCGGGGCGCTCGTGGACAAGACCGCGGCGACGAAGATGTACCTCTCGAACTGCGAGCCGTCGGCCTGGATCACCGTGCGGCTGCGCGACGAGCGGAGCGCCAACGGGTTCGGCGTTGGCGCCAAGATCCGCGCGATCAGCGATCGAACGCAGGTACGGTGGGTAACCGCGTCGTCGACCGGAATGTACAGCGCACGTCCGCTGGAGGCGCACTTCGGCCTCGCGGACGCGGAGCGGGTGGACCTGGAGGTCGTCTGGCCGGACGGCGAGGTGCTCCGGGTGGACGACGTGGCCACCCGTCAGGTGGTGACGCTGCGGCGGAAGGCTCCCTGACCATCGTGCGACGCGGCAGCGCCGTCGCAGGGCTGATCACAGCGCGCCGCGCTTCGGGGCCGGCCAGTGGCGGCGGGTCGCGGGATCGATCGCCCACCGCACCCGCACCTCGCCCGGCCCGACCGCGCGTGCGGTCTGCACCTCGCCGCACCACGGGACGGTCCACTGGCCCGCGGCGACCAGCCCGCCGGCGTCGGTGACCGCGCCCGAGGTGGTCCCGTCGAGCGACGCCGAGCCACCGTTCGCGAGGGGCACCAGCACCGTGATCGACGGGGGCTCGCCGGGGAACACGAACACGGTGGCGGAGACCCAGTCGGTGGCCGGCTCGGGCGCCCCGCAGCCGCCGGTCCACCCGAGCGGGGTGCCGTCGACGTTCCCGCGCAGCACCACCCGCCCTGCGCGGTGGCCGGGTCGAGCACCGTGCGGGTCGCGAGCCACGTCCCCGCCCGCTGTGGCTGCGGGTCGTACAGACCTTGCTGCGACGCGAGGTCCGCCGCGGCGACCCGCGCGCCGCGGACCTCCCCGGACATCGGACCGGTGAACGTGACCTCGAACACGTCGCCGGTCGCGATCCCGCGGAACCCACGCGGACCGGCTGCACACGACGCCAGGATCGACAGGAACATCCCCGGGGGACAGGTAGGACAAGGGCCGTCGCTCCGTCGCCAATTCCACCTGGCTGCCGGGCGCACGGGTTCCATCGGGTCTTCGTGGTCGAGCTCGAGGTGTTCGGCCTCGACGACCTCGCGGTGCGGAGGCGGGTCCCCGCGATGTTCCTGCCGGTCGGCCAGCTCGACGACGAGCTGCGCGCCAAGCTCGCCGCCGACGACGAAGAGGCGCGCAACAGCGTGCTGGACTGGGTCACCGCCCTGAAGGTCCGCGGCGACGTAGCGTGGGTCGGGGTGCGCGGCGGGGGAGTCCGCAGGGTCAACCTGAAGACCGGCGCCACGACGCCGTTCGTCCGGGTGTGGTTCCAGGCCTGATCATGCCAGCTAGCCAGTCTGGTTGATCGCCAATCGAACCGGATCGCCTGATTCGATTCGTACAACAGCGATTGTGGCGGCGGCGGCGGCGGCGGCGACTCCTCCGTGAGCCTCGGCGTCCTCCGTGGTTGTAACGAACGTTCGACCACGGAGGACGCGGTGGTACACGGAGGGAACACGCCGCAGCTGCCTGCAGCCTGGGCCTCCAGTAGTACGATCCACCGTGCGACTTGGCGCAAGCCCTGCCGACCGGAGCCAGCAGGGCTCAGCATCTCCGACCGCCGCGACCCATCCGGAGACCGACTCGGTGTGGCGCGCAGATCGGGATCCGCACCCGTTCGTCCTCCACGGCGGCGCGCCGAAGCGCGACGGCTTCACGCTCGACGACGTGTTCGCGCGGAACATGGTCAACGCCCGCACGCTCGGCGTGAGCCCGAGCGGCCGCCGGGTGGGGTTCTCGAACCCGAACGACTTCTTCGACGCCGTCGCGATCGGGCTCGACGCCGCGGACGACGCCGTGCAGCTCCCCCCGCGGTACGGAGACGGCAGCGACGCGCTCGAGCGGCCGGAGTTCTGCGGGCTCACCGCCGACGGGCTCCACCTCGTCGTCGCCGCGACGGCGGAGGACCTGTTCGTGGTCGACGCCGGGACCGGAGCGGTCGTGCACCACCGCGCGATCGACTTCCCGTACGGCGAGGTCACCGGGGTCGCGAAGTCGCCCGACGGGCGGTGGCTCCTGCTGTCGATCGCCGGCGGGAGCGCGCTGCTGTGGGACCTCACGACCGGCGACCTTGGCTTCTTCGCGGTCCCGCCACACACGTCTCATCCAGCGTTCGTCGGGGAGCGGCTCGCGGTGATGGGGCACCACGACGGAGCGGCCGTGGGGGTGGACCTGGACGCGATCGTCGCCGGGGAGCCCGGGGACGAAGACGACGAGGACTTCGAGCTCCTCCCCTCCGGCGCGTTCGCGATGCGGCGGGACGAAGACGGCGAGCCGTGCGACGACCCGTGGCAGGTGTTCGAGCAGGGGCTGTCCGAGTTCGTGTCGTTCGCGGTGGGGCGGGTCGGCGCGGGGCCGGTCGTCGCGAGCTGCGACGACGGCGGGTCGGTGGCCCTGTACGCGGTCGAGGACGGCGGGTTCCGAGCGCTCGACGCCGACGGGATCGAGTTCGATCCGCCGTACGACGGGCTCCACGCGATCGCGTTCGCCGGGCCGCTCCTGGGCGACGCGCGCGCCGCGGACCTTCCCGGACCTCGGACCGGTGAACGTGACCTCGAACACGTCGCCGGTCGCGATCTCACGGAACCCACGCGGACCGGCTGCACACGACGCCAGGATCGACAGGAACATCCCCGGAGCATCGGCGACGCCGGCCGGGGCGTCAACCCGATCCCGGGGTGCGGGCCTGCTCCCACAGGTCGAGGAACTGCTCGGCCGCGCGCCACATCGGGTCGAGGTCGGCCGGAGCGCCCACCAGCTCCTCCGCGTGGGCGAGCACCAGCTCCTGGGCCAGTGCCAGGCGTCCTCCGGACCCCTCCGATCGAGGATCTGGGGCGACAAGCCGACCGAGAATGCGCCGCCCTGGCGGTAGATCTCGAGCACCTGGGCTCGGAGAACGACACGTGGCTGTGCTGCAGCCGGTCGAGCTTGCTGTGGGTCACCACGGCGAGATCCCGTGCCGGCGGTGACCGCGAGCGACATGATCTCGTGGCCTCCCTCGATCGGGAGGAGCACCACCACCCGGTTGTCGGTGGCGCCCAACAGGGTCTCGTTGCGCTCCGAATCTCCGCGCTTGACAACCTTCGGCCGTGCGCGGTATCCAACAGATTGGAGGTTGGGCGATGCTGATTGCATTGGTTGCTACCGCAGGTGCGCAGACAGTCGATGACTGCGCAGGCAACGGAGCCGTAGCCCCGATCGGGTACCGCGGTCTGGGATGCGCAGGGATCTGCGTGTACGATGACCCGAACGAGTACAACGACTCCATCGCCTGCGATGGTGACACCGGGGGCACCGGGAGCACCACACTTACGGCGGTTGAGGACTACGCCGGGGGGGGGGGGGCG
>JBEBJC010000557.1:0-5688 GCA_040080105.1 Myxococcota bacterium | reverse complement strand
ATCTCCATCAAACGTTTGATGTCGTGTACCGTCGCGACCGGCCCGCGTCCACCCGCGGCGCGGGATACCCCAGGCCTGTGCAGATCACCCTCGACCCGAGGCCCTCCTGGCTCCTGCCCTACTCGAACGCCGGACGGCGCGGCGGGGTCGAGGTCGCGCACCTGCCGCTGTGGTTCGGGGTCGCCGACCAGCTCCCGGGCTCCCTCGACGCGGTGGTGTTCGCGAGTGACCTGCAGGGGTACGCGCGGGTGTACGACGGCAGCTCGGCGCTGCTCGGGGTCGCGCTGGCGGAGTGGCTCGACGGGCTCGCGGACGACGGAGAGCTCCCGCCGCTCGACCGGTGCGGCGTCGTCCTCGCCGGCGACCTGTACGCAGTGCCCGACCGCCGCGGCGGGTACGGCGACGTGGGGCCGGTGTGGCGCGCGTTCGGCGACCGGTTCGCGTGGGTCGTCGGGGTCGCGGGGAACCACGACGACGTGAGCTCGCTCGCTGGCCGCCGGCCCGCGCACCTGCACCTGCTGGACGGCGACGTGGTCGAGCTCGACGGGTGGACCGTCGGCGGCGTCGGCCGCGTGCCCGGTGATCCGAGCCGACCCGGGCGGCGCCACCCGTCCGAGCAGCGCGAGCTGGTGGAGCGAGTGGTCGCGCGCGAGCCCGATCTGCTGGTGATGCACGACGTCCCGCCCGGGCTCGACGGCGTGCCGGTGGTCGTCGGCGGCCACGTGGCCCGGCCCGAGCCGTGGGAGGGCGGGGTGCTCAACGTGCACGAGCGGGTGGTGGTGCTCCGCCGTTGACGACGCAGCGAAACAATCCGTAGCGTGTGGCGCGCTCCCCCGGATCCACTCTGGGCTCGGAGGTCGCGATGTGGATTGCGCTGTTGTTGTTGTCTCCGGACGCGCTCGCTTGTGGGGGGTTCTTCTGCAACACCACCCCGGTCGCCCAGACCGGCGAAGACGTGTTGTTCGTGGTGGACGAGGCGCGCGGTGAGACCACCGTGCACGTGAAGATCACCTACGCGGGAGAGGCGCCCGACTTCGCGTGGATCGTGCCGGTGGCCGGGATCCCGGAGCTGCGGCTGTCGACCGCGGCGGTGTTCCCCGCGCTCACCGCGGCCGCTGGCCCGTCGGTGCGGACCGTGGTGCCGTGGGAGGCGGGCAGCTGCGACATGAGCAATTGGGAGCGCCCGTCGACCAATGGCGACTACCTCTCGCCGCCTGCGCCCCAGGTGGTGAGCCAGGACGAGCTCGGCCCGTACGAGACGGTGGTGCTGCGCGCACAGTCGACCGCTGAGCTCACCGACTGGCTCCGGGTGAGCGGGTACGACCTGCCGCCGTCCCTCGACGCGGTGCTCGCGCCCTACGTGGCCGAGGGCTCGTACTTCGTCGCGCTCAAGCTCGCGTCCGGGGCCTCGGTGGGCGACCTGCAGCCCCTCGCGGTGCGGTACGCGGGCACCGGGATGTCGATCCCGATCCGGCTCACCGCGCTCGCGGCGACCCCGGACCTGCCGGTGCGGGTGGCGGTGCTCGCGCAGGCCCGCGCCGTGCCCGACAGCTACCTCCACGCCACGCTCGACCCGCTGCGGCTCGATTGGTGGTCGCAGCTCACGACGTGGACCTACGTGGGCGGCGCCACCGCGTCGTTCGCGTCGGTGCTGGGGCAGGCGATCGACGAGGCCTCGGGCCACGCGTTCGTCACCCACTACTCGGGGCGCGCCGGGGTGATGTCCGGCCGGGTGTGGAGCGCCGGCGCGCCGGACATCGACGCGCTCGCGGCCGCGCAGACCCCGCTCGAGGCGCGCGACGTGCTGCAGTCGATGGGGGTGTCGGCCGACGCGCCGCTCGCTTCGATCTGGGCCACGTACCTCCCGATGCCCGAGTCGCTGGCGCTGGAGGGCGTGACGCCGCAGATGTTCTACGGGTGCTTCGAGTGCTTCGAAGCGGAGGTGGCGGCGATCCCGTTCGACGCCCCGGCGTTCGCCGCCGCGGTGGACGAGCGGATCGTCACCCCGCGCCAGCAGCTGCAGGAGGCGTTCGACACCCTGCCGTGGCTCACCACCCTCGAGACGCAGCTGTCGCCGGAGGAGATGACCGTCGACCCCACGTTCGCGCTGAACCCGGACCTCCCGCAGGAGGTCGAGCTCGGCCCGGCGGTGTGGCAGCACCTGTGCGCCGACGATCGGAGGGACTTCAGCTGGATGCACGCGCCGACGCGGATCGATCTGCCGGACGGGCGAAGCTACGACCTGCCGTCGGAGGCCTGGCTGTCGGAGCACGACACCACCGCGTCGGGGCTGCTCGAGACGCTGCCGCAGCGCTCCGTCTCCACCGTGGAGGACCTCGGCGCGGACGGGCCGGGGGTCGTGCTGATCGACCACCGCGCGCTCCAGCTGGAGGAGATGGCGTGGTGGAACGACACCCACCCGTGGCGCGAGCCGCAGGCCCCGACCTCGACCCCGAGCGTGACCGCCGAGCCCGCACCGGTCTCCGGGTGCGACTCCGGCGCGCCCACCGGCGCCCTCGGCCTGGGCGTGGCCCTGCTCGCGCTGCGGCGGCGGCGCGGATGAGGGTCCTGCTGATCGGGGCCGCCGGGTGTGCGGGAGCGGCCCCGCTCGACCCGGGCGCCCCGCCCGAGCCCTGGCTCGAGCTCGCGCCTCCGGGAGGCGCGTTCGGCGACCTGGTCGACGGCTCGAGCCTGTGGTGCGGGATCCCGCCCCAGGGGGGCGCGCCGTACAGCCCGATCGGGGTGCGCGCGCGCGGCCCGGACGTGCTCGGCGAGGGGGTGGCGATCGAGGCGATCGGGGCGGACCCCGACTCCGGGGAGCCCCTGGTGTACGTCGCGCTGGCGTTGGCGTGGGTGCAGGCCAACGTGGGGGACGCGGCGGGGGCGTGGGTCGGCCCGGAGGTGCACCTGCGCTACGACGGCCAGTCGCTCGACGACCTCGCCGGGCGCGAGCTGTTCTTGGTGGTGCGCGCCACCGCGCTCGCCGACCCGGCGGTGGTCACCTCGTTCGAGGTCACCACCACGCTCGACCCCAGTGAGCCCTGATCGCGGCGGGCCTGCAGGCACTCGTCCGATCCCACCGCGAGCTCGCGGCACGGCGACGGCCGGTCGCCGTAGATCGCGCACCGCCACGGAGCAGCGGCGCTGAGCGCGGCGCAGCACGTCCCCCCGGCGCTCGGCACCCGCCGCACCGAGCGCCACCCGTCGAGGTGGACGTTCACCAGCTCCGGGTGTGCCCCCATCGGGTCGTCCGGGGCGATCGCCACCACGTCGAACGCCTCGCGACAACACGCCCCGCACGTCCCACAATCCAGCTCGTCGCTCGGCATGGGCGGGCGTATGGCGGCGCCCGATCGGTGGCCACCCGCGCGCCGCGCCAGGCAGCCCTTCCGGGGGGCGGCCGGAGCGACGACTCAGCCCAGCGGAGCTCGGCTATCGTTCGGAGTGGAGGCCGCGGAGCCGAGGCCGTCGAGTAGGAAGGCCGGGAGGTACCCCATGGCGAGCCCCACCCCGGCCTACGACGCTGCCCTCCTCCCGCTCGGCGACGACCCGTCGATCCGTCGCAAGACGATGTTCGGGCTGCCGTGTGCGTTCGTGGGCCGCCAGATGTTCTTCGGCACGTTCGGCGACGGGTGGGTCGCCCGGATCGGGCCCGAGCGGGTGGCGGAGCTCGCCGGCCAGCCAGGCGTCACCGTGTTCACCCCGACCGAGGGGCAGCCGTGGGACGACTACGTCGCGCTCGCGCCCCCGATCGCCGACCAGGCGCTCGCTGCGTACGCGTCGGAGGCGCTGGCGTGGACCCGGGCGCTCCCTCCGGCGGTCAAGCGGAAGAAGGATCGTCGAGGCTGATCCGACCGAGCGCGCCGTCCTGCAGGTCGTGCACCAGCCGCTCGGCGGTCCGCTGCGGGTCGATGCCGCCACCCTTCACCAAGAACCCACGCCGGCGGCCGATCGCCTCCAACAGGGCCTCGGGCGACTCCGGCATCGGGTCGAGGCCGTACTTGTCGCGCACCGCGTCGGCGTACCGCACGAGCAGGAACCGGGCGGCGAACGCGGCGAGGTCCTGGTAGTCCACCACCCGATCCGAAACCGCGCCGGTCAGCGCGAGCCGGTACCCGCGCGCGGGCGGGTCGAGCTTCGGCCACAGCAGCCCCGGGGTGTCGAGCAGCACCAGGTCCCGCCCGACCCGGACCCGCTGCTGCATCCGGGTCACCCCGGGCTTGTTGCCGGTGTCGGCGATGGTCCGGCCGGCCAGCGTGTTGATCAACGTCGACTTGCCCACGTTCGGGATGCCGACGATCATCGCCACCATCGGCCGGCTGGCCACCCGGCTCGGCGCCACCAGGCTGTGGGCCAGCGCCACCAGCTCGCGCGCGAACTGCGGCCGATGGTGGTGGTGCGCGAGGGCGCGCACCCCCGGGCGGGCGCTCAACCGCGCGATCCACGCGTCGGTGGTGGCGGCGTCGGCGAGGTCGCTCTTGTTCAGCACCAGCACCGACGGCTTCTCGCCGCGGAGCGACGCCATCAGCGGGTTCTCGCTGCTCGCGGGGATCCGGGCGTCGAGCACCTCGATCACCAGATCCACTTGGGGCAGCACCGCGCGGATCTCCCTGCGCGAGGCGGCCATGTGTCCGGGGAACCACTGGATCGACATCCGGTGCCCTAACGCGGGCAGCGGTCGGTGATCACGGCAGGACGGCCACCGTGTAGGTCACGTCGACGTACGTGCTGGAGGGCCCACCAGCGGTGAGCGCCTGCTGGAACAGCGCGGCCGGGGCGCCGGCGACCGGGGTGAGCTCGGTCACGGTCGCGCCGGCGGGCGCCAGGTACGTCGGGTACAGGATCCACCGGTCGCGGATCGTGCCGTCCACCGTGCGGAACAGCCGCCCCTGGACGCCGCCGGCGACGTTGGTCGAGTGGACGTCGAACACGAACGTGTTCGCCCCGAACGCGGGCGGGCCGGCGGGCGGGCTCGTGTACTGGTAGGTGATCGCGGCGTGTGACCAGCCCGAGAAGTTCGGCGCGACCTGGCCCCACGGGACCTTGTTCGGCTGCGGCGACGCGAACGTCAGGCGGGTGGTCGCGTTCGCCGAGGTGAACCACCCGGCGTGGGCGGGCTGCAGCACCCAGTGCTCGGTGTAGGTCGACGACGCTGCCTGCAGGTAGGTGTACACCCGCCCGATGTTCGTCGGGGGGGTCGCACCCAGGTCGAGCAGACCGGTCATCCCGTCGATCAGCTGCGGCGGGGGCTCGAGCTCGTCGTGCGGCTCGAAGGTCGTTCGTTCCGGTGTGTTCATCGCGTTGGCTCCAGGCACTCGTGGATCGACAAGACGTCGAGGCGAACCCCGTGTCGGGCGGGGTCACGGGTCACGGGGACCGCGCGGGCGCGCTCTGCCCACGTGGCCGCCCGGCGCGGCTGGGCGCGGGCCAGCAGCCCGAACACCTGCAGCGCGATCTCGGGCTCGGGGCACGCCGAGGCGCGCTGCCCGAGCTCGGCCAGCTGGCCCGCCGAGGCGCCGGCGGTCACCGCGGCGAGCCCCTCGGCCAACAGCAGGTGCGCCGCCAACCCCACCGCGCGGAACGCGTCGCGGGCCCGCCCGGCGAGCCAGCCCGCGGTGGCTCGGTCGCCCGCCCGCCACGCGATCGCCGCCTCGGTGAGCGCGTACATCCCCTCGTGGTACGGGCCTG
>JBEBJC010000556.1:0-5699 GCA_040080105.1 Myxococcota bacterium | reverse complement strand
GGGTCACCTCGCCCGACGCGGCGCTGATCGCCGGCCTGCTCGACCCGTACCGCCGGTGGACCGCCACCGCGTCGGTCGGGTGGGCGCTGCCGACCGACCCGTCCACGACCTCGGTGGGCGGCTCCGTGCGGTGGGCGTCGGCGATCCCGGCGGACGGCCCCGGGTGGTGGCTCGCCCCGTCGGTGGTCGCCTCCGCCACGCTCGCGCAGGCGATCTCCACCCGCACCGGGCAGCTCGAGCTCGAGGGGACCGTGGTCTGGGCGCAGAACGACGCCGGCGGCACGCTGCTTCCGCGCGAGGCGTGGGCGCTCCTCGGCGAGCGGGTCGGGCCCGGGCGCGAGGCGCCGCTACAGGCCGAGCTGCGCCTCGGCTGGCGGAGGTGACCCGCGCGGCGCGACTACCCACACGGCAGCAGCCCGGGCGGCTGGGCGAACCCCACCATCAGCGTGCAGGTCGCGGTGGTGGTGAGCTGCTCGAGCGCCAGCAGCGGCACGCGGTCCTTGGCCGGCAGCACCAGCTTCAGCGCGACCAGCCCGTGCAGCGAGCCCCACAGCACCTGGGCGGTGAGGTCCACCGCCCACCCGGGGTGCACGAGGCCCGCGTCGCGCGCCTGCTGGACCGCGCGGACCAGCAGGTCGTACGCGTCGACGTCCGGCTTGAGCACCATCGCCTCCGGCGGCGGGGCCGGGCGGGGGGTCATGAACAGCAGCCGGTACTGGTGGGGGTTCTCGACCGCGAACCCGACCATCGCCCGCGCGAGGTCCTGCAGCCGCCCGAGCGGATCGGCGTTCGCCGGCAGCCGCTCGAACGCGTCGGTGAACGCGCGGAAGTCGCACACCGACAGCTCGGTCATCAGCGCTTCTTTGTCGGCGAAGTGCAGGTAGATCGCGGTCGGGCTGTACTCGATGCGGCGCGCGATCTCGCGCATCGTCACCTGGTCGTAGCCGTGCTCGACGAACAGCTGGCGCGCGGCGTCGAGGATCCGCTGCCGCGTCGCCTGCTTCTCCCGCTCGCGCCGTTCCTTGCTCCCCACCGATCCTCCGCTCACGCCGGCGCTCCCTCCAGCGGGGGAGCGAGCAGCTTGTACGCGGCCGGGGTGACGATCCGCGCGAGCAGCGTCGACGACAACAGGCCGCCCATGATCACGTACGCGAGCGGAGAGTACAACGCGCTGCCCTCGACCGCGAGCGGGACGAGCCCCCCCATCGCGGTGGCGGTGGTGAGCAGCACCGGCAGGAACCGCACCTCGCCGGCCTTCGCGATCGCCTCGTCGAGCGACGCCCCCGCGGCGCGCTGCTGGTTCGCGAAGTCGACCAGCAGGATGCTGTTCTTCACCTCGATCCCGATCAGCGCGACGAACCCGATCGTGGCGGTGAACGACAGGGTGTTGCCGGTGAACAACAGCGCGAGCACCCCCCCGGCGACCCCGAGCGGGATCACCGACGCGACGACCAGCGTGCCGCGGAACGTGCGGAACTCGAGCACCAGCACCGCGAGGATCCCGAACGCGGCGACCAGCGCGGCGGTGCCGATGCCGCCGAAGCTCTCCTGTTGTGACTCGGCCTCCCCGGCCATCTCCCACCCGATCCCGGGCGGCAGCGACGCGGTGGCGAGCGCGTCCCGGACCTCGCCCGCGAGCGCGTGGGTGTTGTACCCGCGCCCCACCTGCGCCCCGACGGTGACGGCGCGGCGGCCGTCCTGCCGGGTGATCCGCGCGGGTCCGCTGCGCAGCTCGAGCGCGGCGAGGTCCCCCAACGGGACCGTGCCGCCGCCCATCGTCGCGACCGTCAACGAGCGGACGCGGGCCAGGTCGGGCTCTCCCTCCCCGGACGCCCGCACGACCAACGGCAGCTCGTCGCCGTCGCGGTCGCGGAACCGGCCGACCTCGAGCCCGGCGAGCGCGAACCGCGCAGCGCGCGCGACCTCTGCGACCGGCACCCCCAGCTCCGCCGCCGCCTCCCGGTCCACCGCCAGCGCGAGGTCGGTGCGCGGCACCGCGAGCGGGTCGTCGACCGACACCAGCCCGGTGACCCCGCGCATCACCCGGTCGACCTCGGCCGACGCCGCCCGGAGCGCGTCGAGGTCGTCCCCGACCAGGCGCACCGCGACCGGGGCGTCGACCGGGGGGCCGTTCTCGAACTCGCGCACCGAGATCCGGGCGCCCGGGTACACGTCGAACGTCTGCTGCAGCCCGTCGAGCAGCGCCGGTGTGCGGCGGTCCACCTCGTGCAGGCGCACGAACACCTCGCCCACCGACGCGCGCTCGGCCTTCGACACCACGTTGTAGTAGATCCGCGGGTTCCCGGCGCCGGTGTTCGCCATCACCGCCGCGATCTCCGGGTGGCGGGCGAGCTCCTGTTCGACGAACCGGACCGCCGCGTCGGTGGTGGCGAGCGCCGCGCCGTCGCCCGCGTCGATCTCGACCCGGAACTGGGGGATCCCGGCCTTCGGGAACAGGCTGAACCCGACCACCGGCACCAGCGCGACACACGCCGCCACGAACACCCCAGCGGCGACCAGCGTGCGGACCGGCCGGGCGATCGCGCGCTCGAGCGCGCGCCCGTACGACAGCTCGATCCCGCGCTGCACGAGCTGCAGGAACCAGTTTCCGTGCTCGTCCTCGGGCAGCAGCCACCGGCTCGCCATCAGCGGGACCAGCGTGAGCGAGATCACCAGCGACGCGGCCACGGTGAACACCACCGCGAGCGGCAGCGACCGGATGAACATCCCGGCGGTGCCGGGGAGGAACAGCAGCGGGAGGAACGCGAACAGCAAGGTGACGGTGCACCCGACCACCGCGAGCGAGATCTCGCGCGTGCCGTCGATCGCTGCCTGCACCGGGGGTTTGCCCTGCCGCAGGTGGCGCGCGACGTTCTCGACCACCACGATCGCGTCGTCGACCAGCAGCCCGAGGGAGATCACGAACCCGACGATCGACAGCTGGTTGATGCCGTAGCCGGCCGCGTGCAGCAGCGACAGGCCGGTGGCGAGCGCGAGCGGGATGCTGACCATCACCACGGTCGACGCGCGGAACCCGAGCGGCAGCAGCGTGAGCAGCACGAGCCCGATCGCGATCGCGAAGTCGCGCCCGAAGCCGGACAGGCGGTGGGCGACGTTCGCGGACTGGTCGAACCCGAGCTGGAGCTCGATCGCGTCGGGCAGCGCCACCGCGCGCATCGCCGCGTCGACGCCGTCGCGGGTGGCGAACACGTTGGCCCCGTCCTCGAACGACACCGCCACCCACAGCGCCCGCCGCCCGTCGAACCGCGCCGCGTGCTGGGCCCGCCCGTGGCGCCGCTCGACCTGGGCGAGGTCGCCGATCCGCACCAGCCCCTGCGGCAGGCTCGCCACCGGGGTCTCGGTGATCGCGGCCTCGGTGGTCCAGGCGGTGTCCGGGGTCACCGACAGCCGGCGCTGGCCGAGCTCGACGTGGCCGCCGGGGATCCGGGCGTCGTTCGACCCGAGGGCTTGCAGCACCGCGCCCACCGGCAACCCGATCGCGGCGAGCGCGTCGGGGTCGACCGCCACGTCGATCCGCTGGTCGGGCAGCGCCACGATATCCGCGTCCCGCACCCCGTCGATCGTCTCGGCGGCGTCCTCCAGCGCCTCTGCCGCGGCGCGCATCGCGTCGAGGGAGGCGGTGTCCGACACCACCGCGTACTGCAACACGTTGACCTCGGACGGGCGCAGCGGGCGGACCTCGATCCGGTCGAGGTCGGACGGCAGCTCCGGCCGCGCCCCGTCGAGCTCGCGCAGCAGCGCCGCGTGCCGCTCCTCGGGGTCGGTGTCGAGGTCGAACTCCACGTTGAACACCGCCAGGCCGTCCTCCACCGTGACCCGCACCCGGTCGAGGTCGGACATCGCGCGGATCCGGTCCTCGAGCGGCTTGGCCACCAGCGCCTCGACCTCGGTGGGCGGGCTACCGGGCAACACCGCGACCACCGCGAACGTCGGCGCCTGGAACGCCGGGTCTTCGGAGCGCGGGATGGTGAACCACGACTGCAGGCCGATCGCGACCAGCAGCAGCAACATCAGGGACGAGAACTGCCAGTTGCGCACGGCGAACGTCGCGGGGTCCATCACCGCACCTCCGTCACGGGCAGGCCGTCGCGGACGAACGCGGCGCCGAGGTCCACCACCCGCTCGGCCGCGATCGGCGCGGCGAGGGCCACCTGGTCGTCGGAGAAGAACGCGAGCCGCACCGGCACGCGCCGCGCGACGCCGTCGTCGATGGTGTACACGGCGGCGATCGACCCGTCGACCTCGGCGAGCGCCGACAGCGGCACCACCGGCCCGACCGCAGCGGCGGGCGCGAGGTCCGCCGACCCGATCAGCCCCGACGCGAGCGGGACGTCGACCGGCGCGAGCGCGACGGTGACGTGCCAGGTCCCGAGCCCGCCGGACTTGCGCACCACCTGCCCGGGGAACGCGCGCTCGCCGTACACCGACAGGTGGACCTCCGCCGGCAGTCCGGGCTCGATCCGCAGCGCGTCGGCGGCGGGGACCGCGACCGCGAGCTCCCACGACGCGTCGGTGCCGAGGCGCACCACCGGCGTGCCCGCGCCCACGGTCTGGTTCGGGTCGGCGAACCGGTCGAGGATCACCCCGTCGGTCGGCGCGACCAACGACGAGCGGCGCACCGCGAACTCCGCCGCTTCGACGTTCGCGCGGGCCACCGCCAGCCCGGTGGTCGCGTCCTCCCGCTGCTGGCGGGTGAGCGCGGTGCCCTCCAGCGCGAGCGCGCGGGCGTGGTCCCGCTCGGCCCGCTCGAGCGCGCTGCGGGCGTTGTCGAGCTGCGAGCGGACCGGGGTGGCGTCGAGCACCGCGAGCACCTGGCCCCGCCGGACGCGGTCGCCGGCCTCGACCTCGACCCGCGCGAGCACGCCGCCCGCGGGGAACGACAGGGTGACCTCCTCCGCCGACGCGAGCCGCCCGGCCCCGTGCACCGGCCGTGTGAGCGCGAGCTGCTGCACCTCCACGGTGTGCACCACCACCGGCGCGGCCCCGGCCGGGTCGCCCCCACCCGACTCAGCCGTCGCGCAACCGACGAGCGCGAGCACCGCCACCCTCCACATCGGACCTCCACCTGACGTCGTTCGTCGACTTAACGGTGTTCAGTTAACGACGTTAAGCATAGGAACGCAACCCAGAGGGAGGACGAGATGTGGTGGATCGCGGTGGCGCAGGCGGCGACGTTGTCGGACGCGTGGGAGGCGGCGTCCGGCAACCCCGATCGGGCGGCGGCGGCGGCGATGGCGGACGCTGCGGCGGCCCGGGTGTGGGCGGCGCGTGCGGCGGTCGCGCCGAAGCTCCAACTCGGGGTGAGCGGGACCCAGACCGACGAAGCCGTGTCGCTCGACCTGGGGGCGGCGCTGCCGGCGCCGCTGGTCGCGCAGCTCGGCGCGGTGCCGCCGATCGAGGTTCAGCCGGAGGCGTGGTGGTCGACGTCGGCCACGCTGGTGGTGCCGGTGGTGGACCTCGAGGGGTGGGCGACCGCGCGCGCGGCGGCGCGGGCGCGCGAGGTCGCCCGTGCCCGGGTCGACGTGGTCGAGCTGGCCCTGCGCGACGGCGCGGCGCAGGCGTTCGCCGGGCTGTACGTCGCGCGCGAGGGGGCGCGGATCGCGGGCGAGGCGGTGTCGCTGGCGCGGTCCCACCGCGAGGTGGCGGAGCGGCGGGTCGCGGCGGGGGCGGGGCTCGAG
>JBEBJC010000555.1:0-5700 GCA_040080105.1 Myxococcota bacterium | reverse complement strand
GGGGGTGGGTGGGGACGGCTCTGCGGCGCTAGTCGTCGTCGTCGTCGTCGTCGTCGCCCCACGGCGGCTCCCCGGTGTCGACCGGAGGCGTCCCGCTGTCCGTCGTCCCCGAATCCACCGGGGCCGTGCCGGTGTCCACCGGGGCCGTGCCGCTGTCCACCGGAGCCGTGCCGCTGTCCACCGGAGCCGTGCCGGTGTCCGGCGCCGGGTCGGTGTCCGCGTCGGAGTCCGCGTCCGCATCGGAGTCGGCGTCCGCGTCCGCGTCCGTGTCCGTGTCGGAGTCCGTGTCCGCGTCCCCAGCGTCAGTGACCGTCCCGTCCACCCCACCGGAGCTGGTCGAGCTCGACTTCGACAACACCGGCGCCGGATAACAACCCGCGAACGCCAATAAAACCAGCCACCGACCCATCGGACACCTCGCCGGCATCCTATCCGGTCCCCGCCCCGACCGCGCGCCTCCCGACCGTCGCGTGGGGGGATGGGATCGCCAGGTACGCCAGCCGGCGGGTCTCGCGGCGGTGGTGGGTGACCGTGTCGAGGATCAACCCTGCGGTGAGCGACAAGAACGCCAGCAGCATCAGCCCCGAGCACAAGATCGCGGTCGGGAACCGCGGGACCGTGCTCGTCTGGTAGAACGTGACGAACAGCGGGATCGCGAGCCCGACCGACAAGCTGGCGAGCGCCACCGCGTTCACCCCGAAGAACGGCAGCGGCCGCTCGCGCTGCACCATCCGGGTGATCGTGCCGAGGATCTTCGTACCGTCCCGCACCGTCCGCAGCTTGCTCGGGTTGCCCTCCGGGCGGTGCCGGAACGGGACCGGGCGCTCGGCGATCGGCATCCGCAGCTCGAGCGCGTGCACCGTGAGCTCGGTCTCGATCTCGAACCCCGCCGACAGGGCGGGGAACGACTTCACGAACCGGCGGGACAGCGCGCGGTACCCGGAGAACACGTCGGAGACGCGGTCGCCGAACAACCACGCCACCAGGCCGGTCATCACCCGGTTCCCGGTCTGGTGCCCCGGCCGGTAGGCGTCACCGGCGCGCACGCCGGTGACCATGTCGGCCCCCTGGTCGAGCAGCGTCGCCACCAGGTCGGGGGCGCAGCTCGCCTCGAGCTGATCGTCGCCGTCGACCATCAGGTACACGTCCGCCTCCACGTCGGCGAACATCCGGCGGATCACGTTTCCCTTGCCCTGGAGGGGCTCGCGGCGGACGACAGCGCCGCTCGCGCGCCCGACCGCGACCGTGTCGTCGGTCGAGTTGTTGTCGTACACGTACACGGTGGACGTGGGCAACTCTCGGCGAAAGTCCTCGATCACCTTCGCGAGGGTCGGGCCCTCGTTGAAGCAGGGGATCAGGATCGCGATCTCCACCCCGTCGAACCGACGACCTCCCACGGCACGCTCCGGCCCCATCCTACCGTCGGGCGGGGCCGCGGGTCACAGCCCGGCGACGATCCGCTCGGTCTCGGTCCACAGCCGCTCGGCGAGCGCCAGGTCGGCCCCGAGCGCGCTCGACGCCTTCACGTTGCTGTCGGCCCAGTACTCGCCCGACACCGACGCGGCGGCCGGGCTGACCGCCACGAACGTCTGGGTCGCAGCACCTTGGGGCACCGACTTCAACGCCAGCGGCCCGAGCACGGCCATCGCCCACCGCGCCGCCGGGTTCATGTGGCGGCCGAGGTTGGTGCGGATCACGCCAGGATGGACCGCGTTGGCGGTGCGCCCCCCGTCGAGCCGCTTCGACAGGGCGCGGGCGAACAGCAGGTTCGCCAGCTTCGACTGGCCGTATGCCGCGAACGGGGTGTACCACCGCTCGGCCGACAGGTCGTCGAACACGATCCCGCTCGGGGGCGCCCGGGTGTGGGCGGCGCTCGACAACACCACGACCCGGCCCGACGGGGTCAGCCGTTCGACCAGGCCGGTCACCAGCACGAAGTGGCCGAGGTGGTTGGTCAGGAACTGGATCTCGTGCCCGTGCTTGACCTCCCGCTCGGCGACCGCCATCACCCCGGCGTTCGCCACGATCCCGTCGAGCGGGGCCTGCGAACGGACCGCGGCCACACACGCCCGCACCGAGGCCGGCTCGGACAGATCACACGCGACCGGCACCGCCCCTGCCCCGATCCCGCGGCACGCCGCCTCCGCGGCAGCGTCGGTGCGGGCCGCCGCGACCACCGTGGCGCCGCGCAGGGCGAGCACCCGCGCGGTCTCGAACCCGAGGCCCGAGCCCGCCCCGGTGACCAGGTACCGCTTCCCGGTGAGGTCGACCCCGGCGCTCACGAGCTCGGCGGTGTCGTCGTACCCGAACCCGGTCGGGCCGCGACCGGAGAACCAACCGACCACCGACATCGACACCCCCGCACGGCGTTAACCTGCCCGCTCGGCGCCTCAGCCCCGATCTTCGCGCCGTCCGTCGGCGTGGATCGCGAACCGGCCCTGGGCGCGGGCGTGCACCGGGGCGTCGCTCGGCCACGGCCAGCCGCCGAACTCCGTGCGCTGGTAGTCGGCGAACGCCTGCTGGATCTCGGCCCGGGTGTTCATCACGAACGGACCGTGCTGAGCCACCGGCTCGCCGATCGGCCTGCCCTGGAGCAGCAGCACCTCGGTCTCGGTCGGCCCGGCCTCGATCGTCACCCCGCGATCGGGGACGACCTGGGCGACGCTGGGGGTCGACAGGGGCACCCCGCCGATCGTCGCGCCGCCGCCCCGGAACAGGTACAACACCCGACCGACCCCCGCGGGGGCCACCGGCAGCGTGAACTTCGCCCCCGGCGCGAGCCGAAGCGTCCAGATCGCCACCGAGGCCTCCGGGCGAGACGCCCACGAGCTCGGCGGCGGCGCGGGCGGGGTCAGGTCACCGAGGCGCCCGGCCACCACCACCACCTCGGTCTCCTTGCCGGCGTCGTCGCGGAACGTGGCGCGGGGGATGGTGTCGCCCCAGAACATCGTGAAGTACGGGTCGACCATCTTGTCGCGCGCGGGCAGGTTCAACCACAGCTGGAACAGCTCGGTCGGGTTCCCGGCGTCGGCGCGGACCAGCGGGAACATCTCGCAGTGCACCACGCCCTTGCCCGCGGTCATCCACTGCGCGTCTCCGTGGCCGAACCGGGCGGTCGCGCCGAGCGAGTCGCTGTGGTCGATGTACCCGCGCCGCGCCAGGGTCACCGTCTCGAACCCGCGGTGCGGGTGGCGCGGGAACCCGGGGATCGCGCGCCCGTGGTACATCCGCCACCCGTCCTTGCCCTCGAAGTCGTTGCCGAGGTTGCGCCCCGCGAGTGAGGCGTCGGGCTCCATCCGGTCGTTCCCGGCGGGGTACGCGTCGTCGTGGTGGACGCAGAACAAGAACGGGTCGAGGGTCGGCCACGGGGGCGGGCCGAGGCGAGCGCTCGCGAGGACCAGGTCGGACATCGGGGTTCTCCTGCCGCACCCGTATGCTCGGCGGGGAGACCCGTCGCGCAACGGACCGTTCCCCGGGGCGCTACTGCGCCCTTCTGCTGCTTGTCGGGCGGCTTCTCGCCCTGGGCGGCCTTGCTCGGCGCGGTGGGTGCCGGGATCGGGGTTCACCTGCTCGTCGGGACGCCCCCGGGCAGGCGGAATAAGCCTGTCAGTTGGAGGACCGATGGACGACGCCCGATGGAACCTTCTCGCTGCGGCCATGATTCGCCAAAGCGACGATCTCACGCGCGCCGACGGCGTCACCGTGATGCGCCTGTTCCGTCTCGGCCTGCCTGTCGAGGACTTGGGTGAGGGAGATCCGCACCTCGTCATCGGCGAGTCCCTTCGGCGCGTGCCCTCGGCGACCTGGGTCGTCGGGGTGTTCGGGGAGATGGAGCAGACGGGGGCAATGGTCAAGTTCCTGTCGCTGACGATGGTCGACGAGGCGGAACAACTGCAGTTCGCGATCTCCTACACCCGTGATCCGTTGGCCTTCGGCCCGCTCCTCGGCGAACACACCGCCGAGGAACACAGCGCATTGTGTGCTGCGTTGGAGGCTCACGGGCACTCCGCTCACCTGAGGGAGCTCGTGGCTGCATGTGCCGCCCCAGCGGTTCCGGATGATCCGCTCGGGGCCTGGACTGCGGCGGAGATCAAACGCTATCCGAAACTGGAGACGTCCCTCCTGTCCGGGTATGCTGCTGTGGCGATCGCGGCCTCCATGGCCGATGGTACGTTGAGTGAGAAAGAGCTCGCGGCTGGCGTGAAATTCCTGCTGTCCCAATGGGGACCCGCGTCTGCACTCCTCGCCCAGGGCCACCAGCCCGTCGTCCAGGCCATTCATACGTTTCTGACCGACCGGGTCGACCCGATCCCCTTGCTCGCAAAGTCGCTCGCGACACTCTCCAGGCACGTGCAATCTGCGCTGCAACCGGCCTACATCGAAGAACTTCGGGGGATTGGGCTGGCGGTGGTCTCAGCCGAAGGCGCGGGGTTCTTCGGGGGACTGATGGGGAAATCCCTCATCTCGGCCGACGAGGAGCGCATGCTGGCCAAACTCGAGCGCATGTACGAGCAGGTGCTCGCCAATCGTCCATCGGGAGCCGGCGACGACCCTGCTTCGCGCCGAGCGCGGACAAATGCCGACCTCGCGGCGAGCGGGCTGCGCCCCGCGCCGGAAGGACTTCCGCTCATCCGTGACGAGGGCCCGCGCGACGCCTCCCAGGTGGCGATCCGGGCGCAGGCGTTGATGGTGGCGGTCATGATGGCTGGCAGGTTCCAGGCGGCCGGGCGCCTGCCAGCGGAGGCCACGCTGCGGGACCAGTTCGGTCCGTTGTTCGACGCATTGTCCCCTCGCGAACGAGCGTTCTTGCACGCTCCGGATCCGGAGGCCGCCCAGCGGCTCGCCTGGCGCACGGAAGCGTTGCTCGTGTTGGTGTGGGCGCTCGGTTGGAGGGACGCCCTGTTGCCGTTCGACCAGAAGGACGAGTCGGGGGGCACTCTCCCGCGCTCGAAGTTCACGAGCGAGGCGGTACGGGAGGCCAGGCTGCGGCCAAACAGCGAAGTCCTCGATCAACTCGATGCGGTGCTCTGCCGGCGGTGGATCGCCGTGGAGGCTCAGCGGCTTGGTGCGCCCATGCCTCCAGGGCTTCTACCCCCGTTGCTGCTCGAACGTCACCACGCGCTCGAGTGGCTCAACAGCCGCGCGGAGTGGGACGACGTCCGCTGCAACACGTGACCGGTGGTCAGGCAGTCGGCGTCCGTCCTCGCGCGTAGAGATGGGCGCATGGAGACCCGGGCCGCGTTGACCTGATGGCGGGCGACTTGGTTCCGCGCAGAGATCGGGCGAGCTCCGGCGCGGGAACGACTTCCTTCCAAGAGGGCGTGGTTCCGCGGCTGGCCCGCGGACTCGCCCTGACGTCACGGGCGGTTCGGCGTCTGCGACGAAGCCGGCGAACAGCGCCCCACCGCGAACGCGAGGTCGCGCCAGCCCGCCCGGGTCGGGCGCGTCACGTCGCCGATCGCCGCCACCGCGAGTTCACGTGCCGGTGATCTTGGTGTGCGCGAACCGCCGCGCCGCCGCGGCCCCGCCGACCGCGATCCCCGCGACCACCACCGCGAGGGCGGCCGCCGACGGAGGGTCACCGTAGCTCTGCAGCTCGAACAGCAGGACCCCGACCCCGCGGCTGCGCGGGCCGGACAACAACACCGACATCGTGACCTCGGTGAACGCAGGGACGAACACCAGGAACCACGCCGACAC
>JBEBJC010000554.1:0-5707 GCA_040080105.1 Myxococcota bacterium | reverse complement strand
ACCCACGCTTGCGCCAACAGCGCGCCGCCGGCCGGGAGCAAGATCCCGACCGGGTCGTCTCGTACGCCGTCGATCGCGCGCGCCAGGCACGACACGGCGCCGTTCCGCGGGGTCGTCTCCACCGATTGAGGGTACCCCGGCGCGGGCCCCCGGACTACGGTGCACCGGTGTGGTGGTGGTTTCTCGGCTGTCCGCATCGCGCGCCAGACCCGGCGGTGGAGCTGGCGCGCCTGCTCGCCGCCGCCGATGCGGCGTGGGACGATCGCCTCGCGCTCGGGTACGACGCCGCGGCCCGCCCGCTGCTCGAGGCGTTCGCCGCGGCGCCCGACGATCCGGACGTGCAGTGGCGCCTCGCCCGGTGGCGCCTCGCCGAAGGGCTCGCGACCGACGACCCGGCGTTGGCCCGGTCGTCGTTCGCCGAAGCCCGCGCGGTGGCCGTGGGGTGCGTGGAGCGCGATCCCGGGTTCGCGGCCCGCAAGGCCCGCGGCGGGTGGGTGAGCGCGCTCACCGGCCTCGAGCCCGAGCGGGTGCCGTGCGCGGCGTGGGGGGCGCTCGCGTGGAGCCGGTGGCTCGAGCGACACGGCCCGGAGGCGGCGAGCCTCGATCTGCCCGCGATCGACGCGCTGGTCGACGCCGGCCACGCGGCGGACGATCCGGCGGTCCGCGGGATCGCCGACTGGGCGGGCGGTCTGGTCGACGCGATCCGCCCCGAGTGGGCAGGCCGCGACCTGGTCGCGGCGAAGACCCAGCTCCAGCAGGCGATCGGGGCCGAGCCGACCGACCTGTCGCGCCAGGTCGATCTGTACCTGTGGATCACGGTCCCGGCCGGGACAGACCAAGAGCGGGACGCGCTGCAGAAGCGCATCCTCGGGTTGCCGGTGCACAGCCCGGAGGACGAGCGCGCCCGCATTCGGGCGCAGTAACGCCGTCCTCTCGGAGCGAGCCCTACGCCTCGGCGGTCGGCGTCGGGGTCGGCGCCGGAGTGGTGGTGGTCGGACGCGAGGTCTGACGCGCCGCGCGCCGCGCTGCCCGCCGCGACGCCTTCCGACGACGCTTCTCGGCCAGACGCTGCTTGAGCCGCCGCTTCTCACCGGGCTTCAGGTAGAAGCTGTTCTTCTTGATGTCCTTCCGGATGCCCTCGCGTTCCACCTTGCGCCGGAACCGGCGGAGCGCCTTCTCGAACGGCTCGTTCTCGCGGACGGTAACCAGGATCACGTCGGACTCTCCAACAACAGCCGCCGGGGTCGGCGGGGATGACTCGGCGGGACGAGGGCCTGCCGAAGAAGTGAAGCGCGCTCTTAATCAGGCCACACGGCCCGCGCCACCGATCGTCAGAACGACACCCCGACGCTGGTCCCGTAGTACAGCAACGTGTGCAGCCCGCCCTCGATCCGCCACACCACGAGGTCGCCGAAGTTCATCCGCAGCCCGAAGTTCAGGTCGACCATCGGGTACACCCGCGGGAGCTCCTTGCCCGAGTCGGGCGGCAGCCCGTCGAGGTACCGCTTGTACGCCGGGTTCCCCATGTTGTCCGGCCGCCAGCGATCGAGTGAGCCGGCGAGCACGCCCACGCCGAGCCCGCCGCCGGTGAGGAACGACAGGCCGAACCGCCCGCCCGTCTGGTCGAGGTGGACGAAGTGGGCCTCGTAGGCCGAGTTCGCGCCGAGGGTGACCAGGCCCATCCCGGTGGACGGCACGAGGAAGTCGCCGTCGAGGTGGTCGGCGGGCTCCTCGCGGTCGTCCCAGTACCCGCCGCGCACCGCAGAGTCGACGAACTCCACGTAGAACGTGCCGTTCGCCTTCGCGCCGCGCACGCCGTACTCGAGCCCCATCGCGGTGCCGCGCACCGCCGGGCGCTCCTCGATGTACGCCCAGTTCTCGTCGTTCTGGTCGAAGAACCAGGTGTTCAGCACGGTTCGCGGGATCGACACCGATCGCACGCGGATCCCGAACTCCATGTCGACCTTCCGATCGTGGGTCGGGATCGGGGCCACCGCCTCGAACGGGTACTTCAACGGGACCCGCGGATCTTGGCCGTACCCGTCGGCGAACCGCGGCTCGTCGTCGTCGGCGGCGTGGGCCGCGGTCCCGCACAGGGCAGCCGGCAGCAGGACGGGGTACAACTCGCCTCCGATGATCGCAAGTGCTACCGGACGACCGGGTCGGTCGTCAAGGGCGGAGGGACCGACCCGATGTCGCTGACCGAGCTCGAGCAGGCGCTCGCGGCGGGGATCGAGCGGTCGTACGTGGTGGTGGGAGACGCCTCCCCGCTGGTCGAGCGCGCCCGCCTGGCGATCGAGGCCGCGGTGGCGCCGCGGATCGGGCCGCCGGCGTTCAACCTGAACCGGTACCGCGCGTCCGATCCCGACGCGATCCGCGCGTTCGTCGCGGCGCGGACGCTGCCGATGATGGCCGCGGTGCGCCTGGTGGAGCTGCGCGATCTGCAGGAGGGCACGCCCGACCTGTTCGCCGCGATGGTCGACTACCTGAAGGCCCCGTCGCCCGAGACCGTGCTGCTCGCGGTCGGCTCGGGGTTCCCGAAGGTCGAGCGCGGCGGGAACAACTGGGCGGTGCGGGTGAAGGCCGCGCTCAAGGGCACGGGCCGCCTGGTCACCCTGTCGAGTGACGCGATGCCCCCGACCCGGTTCGTGGCCGACGTGGCGCGTCGCCTGGGCAAGACGCTGTCCGACGCCGACGCGACGCGCCTCGTCGACGCGATGGGCGGCGACTTCGGCCGGCTCGAGCAGGAGGTGCACAAGCTCGCGTCGTACGTGGGGGACGCGCCCGCGATCGACGCCGACGCGATCGTGGCCGCCACCGCGGTGGTGGCGGAGGCGGTGATCTGGGACCTGACCGCTGGCCTCGCGGCGCGCGACGCGGACCTCGCGCTGGGCGCGCTGTACCGGCTGCAGGCGGGCGGCGACGACGCGCGGAAGCTGCTCGGGATGATCGTGTGGCAGATGCGCGAGCTGCTGCGGGCGAGCGAGCTCGTGGCGAAGGGGCTCAACGACCGCGACGTGCTGGCGCAGGTGAAGATGCGGTGGGACCTGATGAAGAAGGTCCGGCCGGTGCTCGAGCGGGGGTTCCCCGACGCGGCCGATCTGCTGCGGCGCCTCGCCACCGCGAACCGGCACATGAACAGCCACCGCGCCGGCGCCGAGCGGATCCTCGAGGGGTTGGTGCTCGAGATGCTCGTCGGGAAGATCCGTCGCCCGCCCGCGGTGCCGCGGCCCCGGTAGCGCGATCCATCGGTCGTCGGACTCCGTCCCCCGACGTGCAACTGAAAGATTTCTCCGATTCGCAACCTGCGGGACTATGCTCTCGGCCAGAGGTGCCCGATGGTGGTGTGGTTCGGTGCTGCGTGGGCTCAGTCCGTCCCGTTCGGAGACTTCGAGGCGATGACGGGGTGGGAGGACCACTCGCAGATGTGCGTCGACTTCTTGGACGGGCTGCCGCCGTTCTGCGACGACTACGATCAGTCGTTCTTCGACGCGTCACCCGCGCGGGGCGCGTGGGCGCTCACGCTCGACGAGGCGTACTTCTACGGCATCGACTACGAGCAGGTCGAGGTGTGGTCCGAGCCGTTCGTGGTGACCCACGACCGGTTGACCTGGGCCCAGACGCCGGCGACCACCGGCTCGGTTCGCCTCGAGGGCTACTTCGGCGCGGTGACGGCCGGCCCGGCCTCGGCCGACGTGTTCACCAACCGGGAGCGGGACGTGTCGGCCGCCTGTGGCGCGACCACGTACGTCCGGCTGGACCTGTTCGACTCGGCCGAGACCACGGTGGACGACGTGGCGCTGGGCGGGACCCCCTGTCCCCAGTTCACCGACGCGGACCTGGACGGGCTGTGCCCGATCGGCACCGACCTCGACGCCGACGGCGACTGCGCCGACGCGGCGGAGTTCGCGGCGGGCGCGGACTGTGACGACGCCGACGCGGTGATCGGCCAGTGCATCGACTTCACGTTCGCTCGGTGGGTCGAGGTCGGCGCGGTGCACCGGTTCCGCATGGCGGGCATGCCGGCGGGCGAGGAGGTGTGGCTCGCCGCGAGTGAGTCCGCCGGGTTCACCTGCCCGGCGTCGCTCGGCGGGCGGTGCGTGAACCTCGCCGAGCCGATCACCGTGCTCGGCTCCGCGATCGCCGACGCGAACGGCGAGGCCCGGGTGTCGGTGATGATGCCGGCGTGGAGCACCTACGCTCCGTGGCAATTCCAGGCGACCCTCACCACGGCTCGCTCGGCGCCGGTCGTAGGGTGGACCCAGCCGCGAAACGACACCCCGGTGTCGGGGGCCGAGACCGGCGCGACCAACGGGCGGTTCGAGGACGGCGTGGTCGGCTGGCCGGCCGACTCGGCGGGGTACGACTTCAGCCTGTACTACGGCCCGCACGCGGAGTGTCCGGCGGCGATCACGGTCGACACGCCGGCCCGCGGGACCGCGGCGCTGTCGGTCGGGACCGACGACGAGTTCGCGGCGGAGTTCTGCGACGGGTCCACCCAGGGGTGGCCGTTCCTGGTCACCCGCACCGGGGTGCGGTTCGCGTCGGTCGGCGACCTCGACGTGGCGGTGATCCGCCTCGACGACGGAACGCCCGCCGACGGCCTGCGCGCGGGGCCGATCCGCGCGGACGACGGGTTCGACGCGTGGCGTGCCGACCTGTCGACCGCGTGTGGGGAGCAGGTGTGGATCGAGCTGTCGTACGGGGCGTTCGGCGCCGGGCGAGCGGTGGTCGACGGGATCCGGCCGGTGGGCCCGCCGTGCCCGCAGTTCGTCGACCCGGACGGGGACGGGGCGTGTGACTTCGGCGTCGACCTCGACGGGGACGGCGCGTGTGTGTCCGACGGTGAGCCCGCGGTGCCGGGGCTGGCGGAGATCCCGCTCGCGCACTTGCTCGCCGACTTCGAGGTCGACCCGACCCCGAGCGAGGTCGTGTTCACCGACGCGGAGGCCGCGCCGCACCACACCCGCGGGGCGCGGTCGGCGTACATCGACCCCGACAGCTTCAACTCGTGGGACCTGTCGGGCGAGGTCGTGACGCACGACACGCTGGTGGTGTGGGCGACGACCCTCGGCGTGGGCGACTGGGAGGGCGCGGTGGTGAGGCTCGGGCTGGAGACTCAGCCGGGCTACACCGGGTACTCGGCCGCGGTCGGGGCCCCGGGGGCTTGGCCCCAGCACGCGGTCGACGTATCGGCGGTGTGCGGGCGCTCGATCACGGGCCTGGACGTGGACCTGTGGAACTCCGACTGGCAGCCGGACTACTTCGACGGGGGGTACGACCACCCGGACATCGTGCTGGTCGACGACCTCGGGTTCGGCGGCGACCCGTGCCCCACGCTGATCGACTCGAACGCCGACGGCGCGTGCGCCGAGGGGTTGGACCTCGACGGCGACGGCCTGTGTGTGTCGACCGGCGAGCCCACTCCGGGCGTGGTCCAGGACCCGACCGAGTAGCTCAGCGGCCAGCGGACGCCGGCAGCGAGGCCCACCGCTCGAGATCGGCGTCGTACACCGGGTCGATCCCCTCGAGGTGCCGCTCGAGGTGGGCGAACGAGTCGAGGCCCCAGAACAGCTCGTCGTCGACGCGCATCGTGGGGACCCCGAACACGCCGGACTTGATCGCGAGCTCGGTCGCGACCCGCAGCTGGTCCTTCGCGGCGGGCTCGGCGGCCCGCGCGACCAGCGCCGCTCCGTCGAGCCCGGCC
>JBEBJC010000553.1:0-5725 GCA_040080105.1 Myxococcota bacterium | reverse complement strand
CGTCAGCGTCGGCCTGGTCGGGGTCGGGCTGCACTGGACCGCCGCGATGGTGGGGATCGGCGGCACCGGACGGGGCTGGATCGTGCCGTTGATGCCGCGCCTCGACCGGCGTGCGCCACCCGCGCCGCTGGTCACCCTCGACCAGGTCCGCGCGAGCCGCCAGGGAGGGTGGTGCGCGCTCGGGCTCGGCGCGCCCACCGGGCCCGAGGGCGGGATCGGGGTGTGGTTCGGCGGGCAGCCGGCGACCGACGTGCGGCTCGACGCTCGGTGCCGCGCCGCCGCGACCGAGGCGGCCCCGGGTGAGGTGTGGGCGCACCTCCGGCCCGCCCGGCAGGGCTGGGTCGCCGACCGGCTGGTCCGCGCGGCGCCGCCTCGCCACCTGCGACCCGAGTGGTGGCTCGGGTGGAGCTTGCAGCTGGCCACCTGGATGCTGCTGTCGGCCGCGACGTGGTGGTGGGTGTTCGAGCCGGTGGCCCGAGCGTTGTCCACCCCCTGACCGCGCGTGCTACAACCCACGGCGGAGGGTGCGATGGCGCTGCTCGTCCTGATCGCCTCGTTGACGGCGTGCGACAACTCGGCCGCGAACGCCCTGCGGACCTGCGAGGGCGGTAACACCGAAGCATGCTACAACGACGGGCTCGCCGCGGTGACCGCCGCCCAGCCCCAGTACGGCGACGCGCGCAAGGCGTTCTCGGCCGCGTGCCGCCCGAGCATCGGTGCAGCGCCGTCGTCGGTGTCGAAGCACTTGCCGAAGGCGTGCAACGAGCTGGCGGTGTTGGTGCGGGACGCCAAGGGCGGCCCCAAAGATGTCCCGCGGGCCACCGAGCTGTTCGAGATCGCGTGCAAGAACGGGATCCCGCGCGCCTGTGTCGACCTCGGCGCGCTGCTGTGGACCGACGACCCGGCGGGGAAGTCCGACGCCGATCGCGCCGTGGTGCTGTTCGAGGGCGCGTGCGCCGACGCCCAGGTGGTCGACCCGACCCCGGCGCCGGTGACGGCCCCGGTCGAACCGAAGGCGCGCCCGGCGGAGGCACCGCCCGCCGACCCGGCGGCGCCGCCCGCCGTGCCCGAGACCCGCGAGCTCGAGGGGGTGCTCGAGGCCCACCCGCTCGCCGAGGCGTGTGACCGGCTGGGGACCGCGTGGAAGGTGGGGATCGGGGTGGAGCCGCCGGTCAAGGACCAGGCCAAGGCCTCCGAGTACTTCGATCGCGGCTGCCGCGGCCGGTACGCGCCCGCGTGTGTGTCCGCGGGCGCCACCGCCGCGTCGGGCCGACGGAAGGACGACATCGCTGCGGCCGCCGGGTTCTACGAGCGCGCCTGCCGCCTCGACCCGCGCCAGGGGTGCTTCGAGCTGGCCGAGCTCCACGATCACAAGGCGTGGCCCGCCGCGACCGACGCGCTGGCGGTGAAGTACTACAAGGAGGCGTGCGCGATCGACGCGATGCGCGGGTGCTTCGAAGCGGCAGCGATGATGGAAGAAGGACGGATCAAGGCCGGCGACGGCGAGATCGCGTCGTTGTACAACCAGGCGTGTGAGCACGGGCACACCGAGGCGTGTGCCCGCCGCGCGATCAAGAGGTGAGCGTGGGGGGTCGACCGCGGTGGGAGTCGCCGCTCGTCGAGCGGTATGCGAGCGCGGCGATGGCGGAGCTGTGGGGCGACGACCACAAGTTCCGCACGTGGCGGCGCCTGTGGCTGGCGCTGGCCGAGTCCCAGCACGCGCTGGGGTTGCCGATCACCACGGCCCAGCTGGACGAGCTGCGGGCCCACCTCGACGACATCGACTACGCCGCGGCGGCGGCGTACGAGCGGGAGCTCCGCCACGACGTGATGGCGCACGTGCACGCGCTCGGCGACGTGGCCCCGAACGCGCGCGGGATCGTGCACCTGGGCGCGACCTCGTGCTTCGTGGGGGACAACGCCGACCTCATCGCGATCCGCGAGTCGCTGGATCTGTTGATCGGCAAGCTCGCCGGCGCGATCGGAACGCTGGCGAAGTTCGCGGAGCAGTGGGCGGACCTGCCCACGCTCGGGTTCACCCACTTCCAGCCGGCGCAGCCCACCACGGTCGGCAAGCGCGCCTGCCTGTGGCTACAAGACCTGCTGATCGACCTCGAGGCGTTCGTGCGGGTCCGCGACGGCCTACGGTTCCGCGGCGCCAAGGGGACCACCGGGACCCAAGCGTCGTTCCTGTCGCTGTTCGACGGGGACCACGACAAGGTCGAGGCGCTGGACCGGGCGGTGGCGCGCGCGTTCGGGTTCGCCCGCACGTTCGCGGTCACCGGCCAGACCTACTCGCGCAAGGTCGACCACGACGTGGTCAGCGCGCTCGGGTCGTTCGGGGCGTCCACGCACAAGATGGCGACCGACCTGCGGCTGCTCGCCCACCTCAAGGAGGTGGAGGAGCCGTTCGGGAAGAAGCAGATCGGCTCGTCCGCGATGGCGTACAAGCGGAACCCGATGCGGTCGGAGCGGATCTGCGCGCTCGCACGCCACCTGATGGTCCTGCCGAACGACACGGCGCAGACGGCAGCGGTGCAGTGGATGGAGCGCACGCTCGACGACAGCGCGAACCGCAGGCTCGCGTTGGCCGAGGCGTTCCTCGCCGCCGACGGCGTGCTCGAGACGCTGCTCGAGGTGGTGGACGGCCTGGTGGTGTACCCGGCGGTGATCGACCGACGTCTGCGGGAGGAGCTGCCGTTCCTGGTGACCGAGGAGATCCTGATGCAGCTCGTGCGGCGCGGCGGCGACCGCCAGTCGCTGCACGAGGTGATCCGGGTCCACGCCCAGCAGGCCGGCGCGCGGGTGAAGCTCGAGGGGCTGCCGAACGACCTGATCGACCGGATGAAGGCCGACCCGGTGTTCGCGCCGGTGCGCGACGAGCTGGACGGGTGGCTCGATCCCCGCCGACACGTCGGGCGGGCGCCGGAGCAGGTCCGCTCGTTCTTGCGCGACGAGGTCGAGCCCGCGCTCGCTCCGCTGCGCGATCGCCGCCTGGGCGGGTCGGGGTTGCGGGTGTGACGGTTCGTGGCGGGTCTCCGGCGGCCGCGATAAGCTTCCTCTTCGCGCGACCCCGAGACGGCTACCGCTCCGCGGCTGGCCTCGGGGTCGGCCAGGGAGGTCGTGTGAACCGGAAGATCATCATCGGGTGGCGCTCGGTTCTGTTGGGGGTGGCGCTGGCCGGGTGCAGCGAGACCGGGCTGTCGGTCGAGCTTCCCGATCCTGCGGCCTCGAACCCGCCGCCGCTGCGCGCGACGTCGCAGACCGACAACGTGGTGCAGGTGACCACGCCCCGGGTCGACATCTTGTGGATGATCGACAACTCGTGCTCGATGTCGAACGAGCAGGACGACCTGACCCACAACATCCCGTACTTCATGAACTTCTTCGTGGGGTCGGGCCTCGACTACCACGTCGGGGTCACCTCGAGCGACACCATCTCGAGCAACTACAGCGGCAGCGACGGGACGCTGGTGGTGGTCGCGGGCGCGAAGTACATCGACCCCGAGACCCCGAACCCGGTCGAGGTGTACGTCGAGATGGCGTCGCTCGGGATCGGCGGCAAGTTCCCGGAGCGCGGGCTCGGCGCGACCTTCCTGTGCCTGGAGGAGAAGCGGGACACGGTGAACGCCGGCTTCTACCGCGACGAGGCGGCGCTCCACACGATCATCATCAGCGACGAGCCCGACTACACCGAGGCGTCGGTGATCACCCAGCCCGAGTACGCCGAGTGGTACTCCAGCCTGAAGGACGACCCGGAAGACCGCACGTTCTCCGCGATCATCGACCCGCAGCGCGGCAGCGCGTACAAGAACACGGCGATCGAGGTCGGCGGCATCGTGTGGGACCTGTCCGACGGTGACTGGCCCGGGGTGCTGGAGCAGCTCGGGCTGCAGGCGGCGGGCCTGTCGCAGGAGTACTTCCTGTCGCACCTGCCGACGCCGGGCACGATCGAGGTGACGGTGATCACCCCCGGCGGCGCGGAGCTCGGGTTCGAGGAGGGGTTCGTCGACCCGAACACCGGTGAGCTCACCGACCAGGACGGGGACGGGACGCCCGACGGAGACTGGACCTACGAGCAGGCGCGGAACAGCATCACGTTCGTGGAGTTCGTGCCCGAGGCGATGTCCACCGTGCGGCTGACCTACGAGACGCTGGCGTCGGTGCAGTTCTAAGGCCCGCCTCACGATGAGCGCTCCTGTCGGGCGGCGATGCATCCACGACCGTCCTCGCCGGCGCGATCGCGACAGAGTGTCGAAGTCGCGCCTGACAGGACGCTCCCAGGCCGGCACACCCGCTGCAGAAGGCGCCAGATGACACTCGATGCCGAACAGGCTGGCCACGTCCTTCTCGCGTTGAACGGACTCGCGCTTCGGCTCCGCGCCGAGGCGCATTCGCGATCCCACGACGAACTGGCGACACTGACGTCCTCGGGTCGGCGCTTGATCCGCCGCCTTGTCGAAGGCGACCTGCCACCGGCCCGGTTTCGGGAGGAGATGGAGACGCTCGCGCAATGGCGCGGCACGCTCTACCTGAACCAGGGCGACTGGCTCGTGTCGCCCGAGTACGACGAGCGCGTGGTGAAGTCGCTCGTTGTGGCTTTCGACGCGTTCTTCGTCGCGATAGAGCGTGATCTCGACGGAAGACCGCCGTGTGAGGACCTGCACGACATGTTCGACACCCTGGAGGTGATCCCGTTGATGGTCGTCCAGCAGGGCCTGCGTGGCGTCCGGTGGCTCCAGGGGGGCAAGTTCGGTCCGATAGCGGCAGCGTGGGCCGCCTTCGGGGCCGCCGCGAACGGGCTGGCAGTCGAAGGCGGCCATCGCAGCGCGGATGGAAGTGCCTCGTAGGGGGGGCGCCCCCTGGTTCTTACGGCGCGCCGACCCGGGCGAGCTCGTCCTGCAGCACCGTCGCGATCCGGGTCAGGCCGACCCGCTGCGCGACCACCAGGCCGCGCTCGAACTCCGCCTTCGCCGGTTCGGCGCGGCCCTGGCGCCGCAGCGCGAGCCCGATGTGCAGCCGCATCACCGCCTCCCCCAGCTGGTCGCCGCTCGCCACCCGCAGCGTGAGCGCGCGGCGCGCACACGCCTCGAACGTGATCGGGTCGTCGAGCCGCGACGCGACCAACCCGAGCACCTCGTGCCCGATCCCCTCCCCGACCCGGTCGCCGAACGCAGCGCCGATCTGCACCGCCAGCTCCGCGTGTTGGCGCGCCTGCTCGGTGTCGCCGCGCATGTTCAGCGAGCTCGCGAGCTTGCCGTGCACCCGGCCCTGCATCACCCGGTCCCCCGCGGCGCGCAGCAGCTCGAGCGCGCGCGCCATCCGCGCGTCCACCCCGGGTCGCTTCTGCCAGGTGTCCAGCACGCCGAGCTCGCTCTCGAGCCACGCTCGCAACCGCAGCGGGCCCGCCTCGCCCGTGGCCGCGAGCGCCCCCTCCTGGATCTCGCGCGCCAGCTCCGGGCGCCCCTGGTCCCGGTGCACCGAGCCCAGCCACGCGCAGGCGTACGCCTCGATCGCGCGGTTCCCACACGCGCGCGCGTCTCCGATCGCCGCGTCCAACACCGCCCGCGCCTCGTCGAGACCGGCCTGTCCCTGATCGGCGAGCACACCTCCGAGCCACGCCGCGGCGCGGGCGCGGGTGGGCGAGCCGGGCGGGGCGCCGGACACCGCCCGCCGGAGCAGCGCGATCGCGACCCCCTCGAGCAGCGGCCGGAGGGCGCGGAGG
>JBEBJC010000552.1:0-5731 GCA_040080105.1 Myxococcota bacterium | reverse complement strand
CCGCCGAACAACGCCGCCAGCCCGATGCCCCCCGAGGTGCCGCTGAGGGTGCACGGGTCGTCGAGGCCGATCGTGCCGTGGGCGTTGACCACCACCGCAGCGCCCTCCGGAGGCGGCGGGTCGGCCCAGTCGACCGGCAGGGTGAACGTCCCGCCCGCCACTGCTCCGCCCTCGGTGAGGTACTCGACCGACAACACCTCGTACCCGTTGGTGATCTGCACCCCCGGCAACAGGTACGGTTCGATGTCGGACCGGGTGTACACGCCCACCGGCACCACGCTCCGCAAGCACCCCGGGTCCCGGCACGCGGGGTCGGCGCCGAGCGGGCCAGATGGGGAGGGAGGACCCCCAACTTCCTGCGGAAGCGACGTTGCGGACAGCTCTCGCTCCGGAGGTGCGGGCGGGGGCGGAGCGCACCCCAGGAACCACCACGTGGACATCCACCTCCACTAACGCCGCCTGTGAACGACGCAAACACGGCATTTCGGATTCGGTCATCCGAGGAGACGGCTGAAACCGGGCGGCAACCACTCCGCGCCGCTGCCCCTGAGCGGATGTCCCGGGTACTGGCGACCTGCGCCGCGCCCAGGCCCTCAATCCTCCGGCGACGGGGACCGATCGGCTGTGCGTGACCACAATCACCCACGCCCTGCAGCAGCTGTTCGCCTCCAGCCCGGTCGCGATGTTGGTGTACGATCGGCAGTCCTTCCGGCTCCTCGCGTTCAACGACGGGGTCGCGCGGATGTACGGGTGGTCGACCGAGCGCCTCGCCGGGATGGATGTCACCGCGCTCCGGGAGAACCCGGACCCCGCCGACCTGCGACGGATCCTCGACGCCATCCAGGGCACCTTCGCCCGCGTCCGCTCGCGCCACCGGCGCGCCGACGGAACGGCGTTCTGGGTCACCGTGTCGGCGCTGCAAGTCGACTGGGACGGGCGCCCCGCGCAGCTGAACCTGATCGAGGACATCACCGAGCTGGTCGAGCGCGAGACCGCCGACAGCGAAGCACAAGCCGCGGCGCGCGCCGTGCTCGAAGCCGCCCCGGAGGCGGTCGTCACCACCGACGTCGACGGCCGGATCTTGTACGCGAACCCCGCCGCCGGAAGGATCTTCCGCTGCCCGCTCGATCAGCTCCGGGGAGAGCACGTGTCGCTGCTGATGCCGGACATGACCGCGCTGCCCCTCGCGGTGCACGCCGAGCGGTTGACTGCGCACGGCACCGGAGACCTGACCTGTCGCCGGTTCGACGGGACCACGTTTCCGGCGGAGCTGTCGCTGACCGAGACCACCGTGGGCGACCGCGTCCGGTACACCGGGATCCTGCGCGACGTGTCGGAGCAGCGAGCCCAGGCCGAGGCGCTCCGCTGGGCGGCGGAGCACGATCCCCTCACCGGGTTGGCGAACCGATCCCGGGTCGCGGCCGAGCTCACCCGCGCGCTGGCACACCACCGCCCGGTGGTGATCATGGTGGACCTCGACCGGTTCCGGGTGGTCAACGACGCGATCGGCCACCTCGCCGCCGACGCCGTGTTGGAGGAGATGGGCCGCCGCCTCAGCGCTGCGTCCGGCCCCGATTCGCTGGTCGGGCGCCTCGGGGGCAACCAGTACGGGGTGGTGGCGCCGGCCGCGGATCTGCCGCAGGGCCGGGCGCTGGCGGACGGGATCGCGGCGGCGATCGCCCGCCCGATCCTCGCCGAGGGCACGCAGCTGGCGCTGACCGCGAGCATCGGGCTCGCTCGCGCCGGGGCCGGGGCCGTCGCGGCGTCGGACCTGCTGCGCGAGGCCGAGGCAGCGCTGATGCGGGCCAAGGCTCGCGGTCCCGGCCATATCCACGCCGCGACCGAGATGTTGCGGGGACAGCTCGCGGCGCGGGTGCAGCGCACGGCGGAGCTCGGCCGAGGCATCGGCGCAGACGAGCTCGTCGCGCACTACCAGCCCGAGTTCCACATCCCGAGCGGGCGGCTCGAGGGGTTCGAGGCGCTGGTGCGGTGGCAGCACCCGACCGAGGGGCTGCTCACCCCCGGGGCGTTCGTCCCGCTGGCCGAGGAGTCGGGGCTGATCATCCCCCTCGGAGACTGGATCGTGCGCGAGGCGGCCCGTCAGGCGGCCCGGTGGAACGGTGGCCGCGCCGACCCGCTCCGGGTGTGGGTGAACCTGTCCGCGCGTCAGGTCCTCGACCAGCGGATGAAGGGCCTGGTCCTCGACGCGATCGCAGCTGGGGGCGCACACGGGCGGTGGCTCGGGCTCGAGATCACCGAGTCGGTGTTGGCCGAAGACGGCGTGATCGACGTGGGGATCTTGGAGGAGCTGCGCGCCGAAGGGCTCGCGTTCGCAGTGGACGACTTCGGCACCGGCTACTCGTCGCTGTCGTACCTGGCGCGGTTCCCGGTGGACGCGGTCAAGCTCGATCGCTCGTTCATCGTCGACCTCCCCACCGATCGCCGCGTGCGCGCGATCGTCCGCAGCACCATCACCATGGCGCACGACCTCGGGATGTCGGTGGTGGCCGAGGGGATCGAGACGGCGGCGCAGCTCGACCAGCTGCGCGAGCTCGGGTGCGACACCGCGCAGGGCTACCTGTTGGGGCGCCCACAGCCCGCCGAGCAGATCGGCTGGCCGGAGGCCGCGCGCGCCACCGGGTGAGCGGGCTATGTCTGCTCCGATGTCGGTCGAGCTCCGCCCGTACCAACGCGACGCGATCGACGCGATCCTCACCGCGCGCCGCGAGGGCACGTCGCGGATGGTGGTGTGCTTGCCCACCGGCACCGGCAAGACCGTAATCTTCGCCGAGCTGGCCCGCCGGGCGCGGCACCCGGTGTTGGTGTTGGCCCACCGGGCGGAGCTGCTCGCCCAAGCGCGCGACAAGATCGCGCGGGCCCTGGGAGACGATCGCGCGGTGTCGATCGAGCAAGGCGCAGCCCGGGCGCCCGCCGACGCGCGGGTGGTGGTGGCTTCGATCCGCTCGCTGCACGAGGAGCGGCTCGGGGCTGCGCTCGCCGGGCGGGACCTCCGGCTGGTGATCTACGACGAGTGCCACCACGCCGCCGCGCCCGACAACGTGCGGGTCCTGCGGCAGCTCGGCGCGTTCGAGCCCGGCTGGCCCGGCACCCTCGTGGGGTTCACCGCCACCACCGAGCGCGGCGACGGGCTCGGGCTCGACACGGTGTTCGAGCGGATCGTGTTCCGGCGCGGTCTGCCCGAGATGATCGCGCAGGAGTACCTCTCACCGCTGCGCGGGTTCCGGGTCACCTCGACCGCCGACCTGCGGGAGGTGTCGACCTGGGGCGACGACTTCGATCCGGACGAGCTCGCCGAGGCTGTCGACATCGAGAGCCGCAACGCGCTCGTGGCCCGCTCGATCCTCGAGTTGGCCCGAGACCGTCGCACGCTGGTGTTCTGCGTGACCGTCGCGCACGCGCGCAACCTCGCCCGGGTGCTCAACGGGATCGGCGTGCCGACGGGGATCGTGTACGGCGAGATGCCGGCGCCCGACCGCGCGCGCACCCTGGCGCAGTTCCGTGCGGGCGAGCTGCGCGCGGTCACCAACGTGGGCGTGCTGACCGAGGGGTTCGACGATCCCGGCGTGTCCGCGGTGGCGATGGCTCGCCCCACCCGCTCGGCCGGGCTGTACCAACAGTGTGTGGGGCGGGGCACCCGGCTGTCCCCGGGGAAGCGCGACTGCGTGGTGCTGGACTTCGTCGACCTGTCGGAGCTGTCGCTGGTCAGCTTGCCGACCCTGTTCGGGATGCCGCGCGACCTGGACCTCGACGGGCAGGACGCCGCCGACGCGGGCCGGCGGTGGGCCGAGCTCCTCGCCCCCACCGGGCTCGAGGTGAGCGAGGCCACCGCGTTGACCCTCGCCGAGATCAAGCAGCGCCTGGCGGCGTTCGACCCGCTGACCGCGCAGGTCGACCCGGAGCTCACCGCGATCTCGAACCACGCGTGGATCTCGCTCGGGGCGGCCGGCCTGGCGCTGCAGTACCTCGAGCGCGGCGCGGTGCGCACGTACGCGGTGCTCGACGGCGGCGGCGCGCGGGGCAAGCGGTACCGCGTACTGCACGACGGCGAAGAAGTGGCCCGGTTCTCCCGGGTCGAGGACGCGGTGGAGGCGGTGGACCACGAGGTCGAGGCCCGCGGCCCCGCAGCGGCGGCGAGCGCGCTGCCCGACGCCCGGTGGCGCGCGGCCGCGGTGGCCCCAGCGACCGCCCAGGCGCTCGGCGCGCCGGACGGCTCACTCACCGAAGGGGAGGCCCACCGGCGGCTCGCGTGGAGGCAGTGGGCCCGCCCCGGCCGTCACAACACCTGAATGTCGAACCCACACGCCTGGTCGCCGAGGCCGCCGATGCAGGTGACCTCGCGGGTCCGGTTGTCCGCCTGGAGGATCCCCTTCAGCGCGCCGGAGATCAGGCCTCCCTCGAAGTGGCAGATCGGCCGCCCGACCGCCGCCATCCCGCTGCAGGTGACACACTCCCGCACGTCGATGTGGAAGTGGGTCGACGAGTGCTGGATCACGTCGATCTTCCCGATCGAAAGCTGATCACAGAGCTTCAGGAACTCGTCGACCTTGGTGAGGCCGAGCGATTCGCCCAGCCGCTTCCCCGCGACGAAGAACGTCCCCGACGCGCCGCGCCCCACGATCGCCTCCAGCGCCACCAGCCGGACCAACCGGAACAGCGCGACCGGGGCGTACGGCCCGAGCTCGGGTCGTTCGACCCGCAGCGCGTTCTCGAGTGTGATGACCCCGTCCTGCTGCCGAGTCTGCGGTCCCGCTCCGTTCGCCATGACTCCCCCTGAAACGTTGATTTGCGCTGCCTCGGCAGAGCCGTGGTTCAGCCCCGCGCCAGCACCGACGCGAGCTCGGCGGTCGCGTGCGCGAGGATCGCGATCGACATCCCGCCCGTCTGGAACAACGCGACCTTGTACTGGTCCCCGATCACCACGAGCTGGCTCATCCCGCCGAGGCCGAGCTGGCCCGCGCCCTGGGTCGCTGCGTCGAGCCACACCTGCCCCACGGCGGCGAGCGTGTCGGCGTCGGGTGGGGTGCCGCCCGAGGCGAGCACCAGCCCTTCGTGCCCGACCACACACCCCACGACCCCCTCGCGGGTGGCGACCTCGAGCACGAACGTGTCCAGAGCCCGCAGGAAGTCCTCCCGCGCCAACCTGGCGCTGGCCTCGTCGACTTCACCCCGCGAAGCGGCGCCAGCCCGGCGGTCGCGTTCGCGCGCGAGCGCGTCGAGCTGATCGAGCTGGCTGGCCAGCCAGTGCCGTTGGGTGTTCGTGGTGACCATCAGAACAACTGGTTCAGCTCGGGGACGACCTGCCGAGCCTCGTAGCGGAGGGCGCCGAGCATCGTCGACCGATCGGCGATGATCGCGAGCACGAACTCGTTGGCCAACGGGACCAACATGATCAACCCCAGGTCGCTCTCGATCAGCACCAGTGACGACGTGCCGAGGTTCGATTGCTCGACCGCCTTCGCTGCGGCGCCGAACGCGACCTGCACCCCCGCGCCGAGCGCGTCGGTGTCGATCTCGAAGTCGCGGCGGATCTGCACCACGAACCCGTCGTTGTCGATCACGCCCGCGGCGGTGACGCCTCGGAGCGCGGTGAGGCTGGACAACACGGCGTCGACCGACTTCGCGCGGTCGACTGAAGAACGGGGCGGCGGCATGGCTACTCCTCGGGAAGGGTGACGGTACGACAGAACACGGTGACCCGGCGATTCAGGCG
>JBEBJC010000551.1:0-5736 GCA_040080105.1 Myxococcota bacterium | reverse complement strand
GCACCAACACGGTGGACCTGACCTACGTCGACAACGCGGCGTGGGCCCACCTCGACGCCGCCGACGCGCTGCGGGACCCGGCGGCCCGGTGCGCCGGGCGCGCGTACTTCGTCAGCAACGACGAGCCGGTGCAGCTGTGGCCGTGGACCAGCGCGTTCCTCGAGCGGCTGGGGCTGCCGCCGCTGACCCGGAAGGTGTCTCTGGCGAACGCCCAGCGCCTCGGCGCGGTGCTCGAGGCGGCGTGGCGGTGGCTGCCGCTGCCCGGCGAGCCGCCGATGACCCCGTTCATGGCGGTGGCGCTGGCCCGCAGCCACTGGTACTCGATGGCGCCGGCGAAGGCCGACCTCGGGTATCGGGTGCGGGTCCCGATGGCCGAGGCGACGGCTCGCACGGCGGCGTACTTCGCCGAGCGCAACGGCTGAGGCCCCGCCGACCCGGGGGGGGCGTCAGTTCAGGACCACGTCGCCCGAGCCCGTGTCGTGGATGTCGACCTGCGGCTCGCCGTACAGCAGGACGTCGCCCGACCCGTGCAGGGTGACCGACGCAGCGCCCGACACCCACAACGACACGTCGCCCGAGCCGTTCGACACGATGTCGGCGTTCGTGGCCTCCAGGTCGTCCGCCTCCACGTCGCCCGAGCCGTTCAGGGTGACCGAGGTGAACTGGGCCACGCCGGTGGCGTGCAGATCACCCGAGCCGCTGACCACCAGGTCGAGCGAGTCGGTGTCGATGCCTTGGGCGTCCATGTCGCCCGAGCCCGAGGAGGTGATCGACGACAGGCCGGGCCAGTCGCCGATCGCCGTCAGGTCGCCCGAGCCCGCCGAGGACAGCGCGCCGAGCGAGGGCGTGGTCACCGTGGCGTAGCACTGGCCCCAGCTCTCGAACAGGCCGACCGACCGGGTGGAGATCCGGAGCTCGCCGCCCACCACCGTGGTCTCGATCTGGTCGAGCTTGTTCTCGTCGCAGTGCACCACGAGCCCGTGCGCCTGCCCCGCCGCGATCTCCACGTCGAGCCGGCTGTCGTTGGCGACCGCGGAGAACGCCTCCACCGCGCGCACCTCGTCGACCTCCATCGAGGGATCGACGACCACCACACAGCCCGGCAGCGTGGCCCCCACCAGAACGAACCACCACATCGAAGCCTCCTCGGGTGTGTGGACACCGGAGGCGCCACGAACCGTCACCTCAGCGGAAGTACAGCGGGGCGGAGCGGCGCAGCAGCGCGGCGGCCTCGGTCCGGACCGCCTCGAGGTCGGCGCCGGGGTCGAGATCGAGCCACACGCCGGCGGGGAGTGAGGCGTCGTCGGGGCCGATCCGGGTGGTCGCGATCGTCGGGAGACCGACGGTGCGGCCGTCGGGCAGCGGGAGGGTCACGGCCTCCACGCTCGCGCCGGCGCTGCGGATCGCCAGAGTGGTGGGCCGCACCGCGAGGTACGTGTCGAGCAGCCCCAGCTGCTCGCGCACCGCCCGCCCGAGGTCGGTGGCGGTGATCCCCAGGGCGTCGAGCTGGTCCTGGGTGAAGTCGACGTAGGTCACCATCACCGGCGGCGGCACGACCCCGGCCTCGGCCACCCCCTCGATCTCGGCGAGCGCGCCCACCAACGCCGCCAGATCGGTGGCGTACTTCTCCCCGATCGCGCCGTTCGCGTCGATCCGCAGGATCCGCGCCTCGGACTCCTCCGGCGCCTCGGCGGAGGGCACCACCAGCTGCTGCGGCGGCCCGCCGTCCACGTCGAACCGGAGGCTGCCGACCCGGTACCGGCCGAGCGGGAGGAACCCGTCGTACCGCCGCCGATCCTCGATCTCGGCCCGCGCGGCGTCGATCGTGCGCAGCGTGGACGGATCGGGCGGGTCGAGCACCTCGAGCGTGAGCGGCCCGCGCACGAGGCCGTTGGTCCGGATCGACACCAGGCCGTTGGTGACCTCGAGCCGCGCGATCCACTCGCGCGTGTCGTCGCGGGGCTCCACCGCGACCGCCATCTTCAGCCGCTCCCAGGTGGCGCGCACGTCGCCGCGGGCCTCCGCCGCCTGCGCCCCCAACACGTGTTGGGCGTGGGTCAGCGGCGCCCCGGTGGCGGCCGACACCGCGAGCAGCCCGACGTACGCGCGCTCGACGCCGCCCCACTGGTTCTGCCCCGCCAGCTTCCGCAGGTCCTCGCCGAGCCGGACCCGCTCGGCCGACTGGCCCGGGGTCTCGCCCACGGCCGGTTCGGTCTTGCCGCGCCCGGCCCACGCCATCGCACACACACAGAGCAGCCACATCGGGGCCAGATAACTCCCTCCGGCGCTCGGGACGGACCGGCATCTGGTGTCGGCGATCCGACATCGAACGTCGCACGATCGAGCAAGGTGTACGATGTGCCCGCGACTCCGGGCGGCACACGAGCTGCACTGCGGGGACGGTGGAGGTTCTCCGACATGCAGGCCGCACTGATGCGCGAGCGACGGTTCTGGCCGTTGTTCTGGACCCAGTTCCTGGGGGCGTTCAACGACAACCTGTTCAAGAACGGCCTCGGGATGATGATCGCGTTCCGGGCGGTCACCGTGGGCGGCCTCGACGCGAAGTCGCTCGTCGCGCTCACCGCCGCGATCTTCATCGCGCCGTACTTCCTGTTCTCGGTCGTGTCGGGCCAGCTGTCGGACAAGTACGACAAGGCCTGGCTGATGCGGCTGGTGAAGGTGTCCGAGGTCGTGGTGATGGCGGTGGGCGCGGTCGGGTTCTGGCTCGGCAACGTCCCGATGTTGCTCGCGGTGCTGTTCCTGATCGGCGTGCACTCGACGGTGTTCGGTCCGGCGAAGTACGCGATCCTCCCCCAGCAGCTGAACGAGGCCGAGCTCGTGGCCGGCAACGCGCTGGTGGAGATGGGCACGAACCTCGCGATCCTGCTCGGCACCATCGCCGGCGGGGTGTTGATGGCGTGGCCGGGCGGGGAGCACTGGGTCGCGGCGGGCACGCTGGTGGTGGCCGCGGCGGGGCTCGCCACCTCGTTCGCGCTGCTGCCGGCCCCGTCGATGAACCCGGCGGCGACCGTGTCCCTCGATCCCGTCGGCCCGCTGGTGGAGACGATCCGGCTGTGCCGCCGCGGTCGCAGCGTGTGGCTGTCGATCCTCGGCATCAGCTGGTTCTGGGCGTTCGGCGCGGCGCTGCTGTCGGTGTTCCCGACCTACACCGAACAGGTCCTCGGCGGCGGCGAGTCACTCGCCACGTTGTTCCTGGGGCTGTTCAGCGTGGGGATCGGCATCGGCTCGCTGCTGTGCGAGAAGCTGTCGCGCGAGCGGCTCGAGCTCGGGCTGGTGCCGATCGGCACGTTCGGGATGTCGCTGTTCACGTTCGACCTGTTCCTGGTCGGCCACCCGTGGGCGCTGCCCGATCACGCGCTCACGGTGGGGGAGTTCCTGTCGACGTTCTCCGGGATCCGCATCGCGGTCGACCTGCTGCTGCTCGCGGTCGCCGGCGGGTTCATGATCGTGCCGCTGTACACGTTGGTGCAGTGGCGCACGCCGAAGACCGAGACCTCGCGGGTGATCGCGGGGAACAACGTGCTGAACGCGGTGTACATCGTGGGCTCCGCCCTGCTGCTGATGGGGCTGTTCGCGGTGGGGCTCGACGAGGTCCACGTGTTCCTGGTGCTCGCGGTGCTCAACGCGGCGGCCGCGCTGTACACCTACACGGTGGTCCCCGAGTTCGCGCTCCGGTTCTGCGTGTGGGTGCTGTCGCACGTGGTGTACCGGATCAAGGTCGTGGGCCACGCGAACATCCCGATCGACGGACCGGTGGTGCTGGTCGCGAACCACGTGAGCTTCGTCGACTGGCTGGTGCTCGCCGCGGCGCTGAAGCGCCCCCCGCGGTTCGTGATGCACGCGTCGTTCTACGATCTACCGGTGCTGCGGTGGCTGTTCGACCAGGCCCGGGTGATCCCGATCGCGGGCAGCAAGGAAGACCCGGAGCGGCTCGAGACCGCGATGGAGACCATCCACCGCGAGCTGCAGGACGAGCAGGTGGTGTGCATCTTCCCGGAGGGGCGGATCACCGACACCGGGCAGATGTACCCGTTCAAAGCGGGGGTGGAGCGGATCGTCGCGCGGGACCCGGTCCCGGTGGTGCCGATCGCGATCAACGGTCTGTGGGGGAGCTTCTTCTCACGCCGCGACGGCGCCGCGTTGACCAAGCCGTTCCGCCGGTTCTACAGCCGGGTGTGGGTCACGGTCGGCGCGCCGATCCCTCCGGGAGAGGCGACGGCGGAGCGGCTCGGGGGCGAGGTCGAGCGGATGTGGTCGGCCCACCCCCAGGCGTGATCACCAGCCGCAGGGCTGGGCGTCCACGAACGGGAGGTGGTCGGTGTAGGCCTCGGCGGTGGTGATCCCCACCACGCCCATCGTGCCGGCGAGCTCCCCCACCAGGAAGATGTTCGTGTCGACGATCCCGGACTCCTGGAACGCGAGGATGTCGCTGTCGGCGTTGCCGTAGGCGTACACCATCTCGAACCCGAACCCCTGGAGCTCGGTGATCACGTCGACCTTGTAGTCGACCGCCGCGTCGCCCTGGGCGCCGAGCCCGTTCGCGAGGAACACGCCGTCCTCGGTGTACGGGAACCCGTGTTCGTCGAGCCAGTCTTCGGTCGCCTCGCGGGCCGATCGGCCGTCGAGCAGCGTGAGCAGCTCGCCGCGCGCGGTCACGTAGAAGATGCGGTACCCCTTGTCGACGTAGGTCTGCATCATCGTGTCGGCGTCGGGCCGCATCGCCGGGTCGTGGAACGGGTTGACCAGCTGGGTCAGCCACTCGTTGTCCGAGGTGGTGAGCGTCTCGTCGATGTCGGTGACGATCGCGGCCCGGGTGGCGTCGGTCACCGGCGGGCAGTCCACCGGCCCTGGCTCGGTCGTCCCCGAGTCGGGCGGGGTCGGGTCGGTCGGATCGGTCGGATCGGTCGGATCGGTCGGGTCGGTCGTCTCCGGCGCGGTCGATGGCGGCGAGTCCACCGGAGGCGGCTCGGAGCCGCACCCTCCCCCGAGCAACCATACCCACTGAATCACTGCTCACCTCGCGTGGCGCCGCACGATGCCCCCACGCGGCGCCAAGGGCAAACGAAATGCGAGCCCCATTGGCATCACCGGCGAGGTACACCGACTTTCTCGCGATGCCTCCGGTCAGCCGAACTGGACCGCGGAAACCTGCACCCCGAGGAGCCGATCGGTGTACGTGACCCGGCCGAGGTCGGCTCCGCCGGCCCCTGCTGCGACCATCAACGGCAACAGGTGCTCCTCGCGCGGGTGACAGGCCCGCGCGCTCGGTCCCTCGGCCCACCGGGCCAGCCCCTGGTCCCGCTCGGTCGGCCCGCGCGCCACCACCTGGTGCAGCCACGCGTGGAACTGCTCCGAGGTGGCCACCGCCGACGGCTGACCGAAGCCGCGCATGTTGTGGTAGCTCATCCCGCTCCCCACGATCAGCACCCCTTCGTCGCGCAGCGGTGCGAGCGCCCGGCCGATCTGGAGGTGCAACGCCGGGTCCAGGCCTTGAACCAACGACAGCTGAGTACAGGGGACCTCCGCCCCCGGCCACGCCACCTTCAGCGGGACGAACGTGCCGTGGTCGAACCCGCGGTCGGTCGACTCGGCCGACGGCAGGCCTGCGGACTCGAGCAGCGACCGGACACGCGCAGCGAGGGACGGCGCGCCGGGCGCGGGCCAGGTCAGCCGGTACGCCTCGTCGGGGAACCCGTAGTAGTCGAAGAACAGGGG
>JBEBJC010000550.1:0-5742 GCA_040080105.1 Myxococcota bacterium | reverse complement strand
GGCGACAGCGGTGGGGTGGGCCCGACCGGCCCCGGTCGCCCGCCGCGCCCCGGGTCGCTCGAGAACCCGCTCCCGGTGTCCGACAAGGTCGTGCAGCGCGGCGAACGGGTGTTCCACCTGAACCGCAAGGCGATCAAGAACGGCGAGAAGATCGTCGGGCAGCCCGAGGCCGCGAACGCCGGTGACGCCGCCCGCGAGGCGGTGGCCGCCGAGTTGGCCGCCGGCCGCTCGAACGTCGACCGGGTGGTGATGGGCGCGGAGGCCGATCAGTTGATCAACGGCTCTCGCGGCGCCGAGATGTCGTGCGACGTGGTGGCGATCACCAAGGACGGCAAGTACGTGCTGTACGAGGCCAAGGGCACCGACGTGGTCCATGGGCTCGAGCAGCTCGAGCACAGCGCGGCGATGCTCGGGCGCGAGCGCGTCACCCGGTACAACCTCGTGATGGCCGACCGAATCAAGACCCCGGGGTACAGCGTGGACGGCCTCGGCCAGCTCCTGGTGAACGGCAGGGTGTACAAGATCGACGGGAAGCCCGTGTTCGTCACGTTCGCGAAGTAGCGCGAGATGTCGACCACGATCTCGATCCGCGTGTGGTGGTCGGACCAGCCGAGCCCGACCGAAGCCACTGCGCGGCTGACCGAGGCGCTCGCGCCGTCGATGGCCCGCCCGTGGGGCGACGCCTCGGTGCGCGACTCGCAGCTCCGCGTGCTTCACTCGTTCCCCCTCGGGGCCGATCCGGGCGCGGTGCTCCGCGCGGACGACACCGCCACCCGCAACGGGTTCTCGGTGCGGATCGCGACCACCAGCTCGGCCTCTTGCTGGCGGTTCGCCCCGGGTCGGCCGCCGGCGCGTGAGGGCGTCGCGCTCACCGCGGTCGGTTGGGACGCCGCGTGGCTGCAGCAGGCGCGGTTCGACCGACGCGTGGAGGGAGACGGCGCGGTGCTGGTCGATCCGGTCGGCCCGTTCTGCGCCCTGCTCGACGAGGGCTCGGAGGCGGTGAACGAGAAGATCGAGCAGAACCTCGAGGCGCTGATCGGGTGGGTCCAGGCGCTCGCGCTCCACCCAAAGGCGACCCGGATCGGCGTCGGGACCGACGCAGGCGACCCGATCCCGGTGAACTGGCACCTCGCGTGGTACCCGTCGGCCGAGGCGCTCGCGGAGGACGCGGCGTACGTGCGGGAGCTCGCGCGCAGCGGCCTCGCCGCGTACCAGATCCCTCCCCTGGCGAGCCGCGACGCCGCCGACTCGCCGACCACGCTGCACGGATGGCGCTCGAGCGAACAGCGGGCCGCCCTCGCGGAACGCCTCGGGGAGCGCCTCGGGGCCACCTCGCCGACGGCCGAGCGGGTGACCGAGGTGCTCCGGTCGGGCCGGTTCGACTGGATGGAGGGGCCAGGGATCCTCGCGTTGGACTACCCTCACCCGTTCAACGCGTTCCTCGACCGGCTGTACCTCGAGATCCTCAGTCGGTGACCAGCACACACGGGCGGCGGCGGCCCACGAACGCGGCCACGCTGCGCAGGTAGTCGACCGGTCGGTCGGTGTCCGCGGCCACCACGCCGTCGAGCACGAACGAGCCGTCCGCCGACACCACCGGCCGCCCGGCCGCGTCGTGCACCACGTTCGGGACCCCTCCCCGCACGGCCGACTGCCACTGCGCCACCAGCTCCCGCAGCTCCCGCCCCGCCGGGCTCTCGTCGAAGTCGAGCACCCACACCCCGTCGCGGCGGTACAGCCACCCCACCGGGCCGTCCGCGCCCGAGAACCGCACGTGCGGCCGCGGCCGCTCCGACACGGTCTGGGACGCGTGCACCGCGACCTGGATCGGCGTGAGCCAGGTCTGCGGATCGACCTCCTGCTGCTCGTACGCCACCGCGCCGAGCCGCTGCAGCACCCGGTACGCGTGCACCGCCGCTCGATCGGCCGCCGACAAGGCGCTGTCGGGGGCCAACTCCCGCGCGACCTCCGCGTCGAGCGCGGCGCGCCGATCAGCGGGCAACGCCGCCAGCCGGGCCTCCGCGTCGCGCACGGCGTCGTCGGCGGGCATCGCCGGGCGGACCGTGACCGGACCGAGGTCCCACCGGAGGCCCGCCTGCCGGTACTGGTCTTGCAGCGCGACCAGCGCCGCCATCCGCACCTCGGTCAACAGCCGACGCCCGCCGTGGACGCGCACCACCGGCACGTCGTCGCGCAGGAGCGGCGACAGCTCGGCCGCCGCGCCCCCGTGCGCGGCCCACCGGCCGATCCCTTCCATCCGGGCCTCGGCCGAGGCCGACCGCAACCACCCCAAGTACAGCTGCTCCACGCGCCCCTCGCCGCGCCGATTGTACTCCGGACCACCGCCGGCGGCCGCACGGCAATACAGGACCCGGATGAACGTGCTGGTCACCGGGTTCGGTCCGTTTCCCGGGGTGGAGGTGAACCCCACCGAGACGTTGGTGCGGGCGCTCGACGGGCGCCACCTCGGGCGCGCGCGGATCGTCGGGGCGGTGTTGCCGGTGTCGTACCGCCGCGGGCCGGCGATGGCGCTGGCGGCCGCGCGCGGGTGTGACGCCGCGCTGGTGCTCGGGTTCGGCGTGGCCACCGCCCGCGACCAGGTGTGGGTCGAGCGGCGCGGCCGGTTCGTGGCCCGCGGTCGCCCGGACGTGGACCACGAGGAGGAGCCGGACCTCGCGCCGGTGCCCGAGGTCCGCGCGACCGTAGACTGCGAGGCGCTCGCGCGGGCGCTCGGGGCGGGGCTGTCCGACGACGCCGGCGACTACGTGTGCAACGCGTGGCTCCACCGGGTGGCGCACGGGTTGGCGGTGCCGGTGGGGTTCGTGCACGTCCCGTCCGCGTCGATCGACGTGGAGCGCGCGGCGCGAGCGATCGAGGCGCTGGTGGGCTAGCCCCGGGCGACGAGGGCCGCCGGGCGCTCGACCCCGCCGAAGTGGGTCCACGGGTCGGCGAACACGGCCTTCAACGTCGTCGCCATCTTCGACGCGTGCGCGCCGTCGAGCACCCGGTGGTCGAAGGTCGCGAACAGGCGCATCACCGTCGCGACCTCGATCCGGTCCCCCTCGCGGACCACCGGAACCCGCTTGAGCGCGCCCATCGCCACCAGCAGCGGGACCTTGCTGTACGGCACCAGCGGGACGTACGCCTCCTCGAGGCCGAGCGAGCCCACGTTCGTCACCATCACCGACCCGAACGGGTCGCGCGGGATCCCGGCCCAGCTGAGGTTCAGGTTCAGCGTGTAGGTCAGGAACGAGATCAGGTCGAGCACCGGCCCCACAAGCCAGCCCGGGAGCCGCTTGAACGTGCGGCGGGTGTTCTCCTTCTCCTCGTCCTTGCCCGCGCGCACCTTGGTGGCGACCGCCTCGAACTCGTCGACGATCTCCGCCACCGACCGCGTGTTGGCCTGGCGGATCGTCAGCCCGGACAGGTCGATCTGGCCGCTCTCCTCGTCCTTCATCGCGACCTGGAAGAACACGTCGACCGACTTGCGTAGGTAGATGCGGTTGAACCGGAGCAGCGCGTTCGCGTCGGGCATCGCCTCGAGCACCTTGCCCACCGCGAGCGCCATCAGGTGGGTCACGGTGAGGCGCTTACCGGTCGCGGCGCGAAACGCCTCGACGTACCGCAGGGTCTCGTCCATCTCGACCTCGACCGCGCCGTACACCGACGGGTCCTTGGTGGTTCGCCAGGTCCCGATGGCGATCATCCGGAACGAGGACACACGGCTCTGGTGGGCGAGTTCGATGTTCGGCATGGCGACGGGCTCCGGTCACGGCTCGGGTTGCTCTTCCTCGGCCAGATATACCTGAACCCGGCGATTGATCATCCTCCCCATCGGCGTATGGTTCGGCGCGATCGGGTTCTTCGGTCCGCGCGGGATGATCTCGAAGTACAGGTTCGGCACGCGCGCCGCGAGCGCATCCCGCACCACCCGCGCCCGCGCCTCCGACAACACGAACGGGTCGGGCTCGGTGTCGTCGGTGTACCCCTCGAGCACCACGTGCCGGAACTGCCGCTCGCGGATCTCGTCGACCAGGAACTGCAGGCGCGCCTGGCTCCGCGCGTCGGGCGACGAGGCGCCCGGCTCGAACCGGACGACCTCGCGCAGGGGGCGCGCCTCGTCGAGTCGGGTCGGCCGGAGGAACAGCGGGACGAACCGCTGCTCGTCGACCACCTCTTGCCCATCGGGGTCGTCGACCCACCGCAGGAATGCGTCGAGCGCGGGTGACGGCGCGCCGCGCGACGTGAGCACCACGTCGCCGTACAGCGGGTAGCTGCCGCGGGCCACGTCGTCCTGGGTCGGCCGCACCGGCGGGAACCCGGTGTCGACCGCGAGCGCCACCAACCGGCCGCTCCCCTGCGACGACGTGCCGATGGTCACCACCGACGGGTCGTCCCGCAGCGCCGCCGCGAGCCCGTCGGAGGGCGACACCTCGATCATCGGGCGGAACCCGCGCACGCCGCAGAAGAAGTTCTCCAGCAGCCCCCGCGCGCCGGACTCCCGGTCGGGCGCCACCACCCGGACGGGGATCGGGTCGCCCCCGAGCTCCGCCCACGAGGTCACCCGCTCGATCGGCGGGCGGCCGGGCGGGTCGGCGCAGAACAACACCACGACCTGGTCGAACGTCAGCGACTCGATCGGGTTCTGCGGGTGCACCGCCACCCCGACCACGTCGACCCCCACCAGGTGCTCGGCCTCCGGGTCGGTGGGGTCGAACCCCGCGAGCTTCGCCCGGCGCACCTCGGCGGGGGTGGCCGTGCGGGTCGACACGACCAGATCGGCCTCCCCGGCGATCAGCGCGCGGAACCCCGCGGCCGCTCCGGTCGGCTCGAGCGCGAACCCCGGCGCCTCGGGCGCCGACCGGGCGTAGGCGTCCACCAGCGCCGGGACCAGCTGCTCGAGCAGGTCGGCCTCGCCGACCACTCGTACCAGCGCAGGCGCCGGCGCAGGGGCGGGCGGCGGCGGCGTCGCGCACCCGGCGAGCCACCCTTCGAACGCGATCCACATGGTGATCCGCATCGGGCCCTCCTTCGACGGTGAACGCCGACGATACACCCGGAGGAACCGCCGCGGTCGGTCAGCGGTCAATCACACTCGGTCCACACCCCGAAGAAGTAGCCCCCGACCTCGTTCCGGGATTCGTACCGTCCGACGAGCTCTCCGGTGTGGACCTCCCCTTCGGCGCCGGTGGTGGTCCACTCCCCCTGGAACAGGCCGTCCGCGTACGCGCCGACGAGCGCAGCGTCCACCCCGGTACCGGTCGCCGTGCCGTCGAAGGCCCCGTCGACGTAGCCGCCCGCCACGTCGCCGCCGTGGTCGCCGGTGCCGACCTCGAACCACGACCCGTCGAGGGACTGGTCGGCGTACCACACGCCGCTCACCACGCCGCGGCGCTCGCACCCGGCGACCTCGACCACCCGCTCCACGAAGTCGATCGCGAGCAGCTCGAGCTCGGGGTCCTCGATCGGCAGCTCGTCGCGCACCGGGTCGAGCGCGTCCACGCTCGTCCGCAGCGCGACCATCTCGTCCGCCGACAGCACCTCCGACTCCGGCGACCCACACCCGACCAGCACCAGCGCGACCGCGAACCGAACGACCGACATCGGACCTCCTGTGCCCACCCCAACCCACCGCCGGGCCGAGGGTTACGCGAGGCCACCCGGATCTCGTGCGCCCGCGAGATCCCGGCGGTGGTCGCCGACGAGCGGCCGGCCCCGCTCGATCCGTATTCGCCGAGGATA
>JBEBJC010000549.1:0-5742 GCA_040080105.1 Myxococcota bacterium | reverse complement strand
GTGGCGCTGCACGAGGGCGGGTCGGTCGAGGTCGAGCTCGAGGGCGGGCGGCGGGTCGCCGTGTCGCGCCGGCGGGTCCGCCGGATCAAGGACGGCCTCGGCCTCGCGTGATCTCCCACGCGAACCTGTGTGGATCCGCCCCCCCGAGCCCCGCGCGCCCGCCCGACACCTCCGCGGCGCCGGGCACGGAGCGTGCATCGAGTCCGCTCGAGGGGGGACCCGATGCGCGTGATCCTCGTCGGCGCCGCTGGGCGAGACTTCCACGACTTCCTGGTGTTGTACCGCGACGACCCGACGATCCAGGTCGTGGCGTTCACCGGGGCGCAGATCCCGTACATCACCGAGCGGCGGTTCCCCGCGGCGCTGGCGGGGCCGCGGTACCCCGACGGGATCCCGATCCTCGCCGAGTCGCGCCTGGCGGAGGCGATCGGCCGGCTCGGCGTGCACCAGGTGGTGCTCGCGTACTCGGACCTGCACGACGACCACGTGTCGGAGCTCGCCGCGACCGCGATGGCCGCCGGCGCCGACTTCGTGATGCCTGGCGCGCGCACCCAATTGGCCAGCGCCCGGCCGGTGCTCGGCGTCGGGGCGGTGCGAACCGGGTGCGGCAAGAGCCAGACCACCCGGTACGCGCTCGACCGGCTCGAGGCGCGCGGGGTGCGGGCGGTCGCGCTGCGCCACCCGATGCCGTACGACCCGGACCTCGCGTCGCAGCGGGTGCAGCGGTTCTCCACCCGCGCCGATCTGGACCGCGCCCGGTGCACCGTCGAGGAGCGGGAGGAGTACGAGCCGTACGTGGAGCGCGGCCGGGTGGTGTACGCCGGGGTCGACTACCGGGCGATCCTGGCCGAGGCCGAGGCCGAGGCCGACGTGATCGTGTGGGACGGCGGGAACAACGATCTGCCGCTGGTGAAGCCCGACGTGTACTGGGTGCTCACCGATCCACACCGCCCCGGGGACGCGCTGCGGTACTGGCCGAGCCGCGCGCAGCTGAAGCTCGCCGACGTGGTGTTGTTGGCGAAGACCCGGTCGGCCGACCCGGCGGCGGTGGCGAGCGAGCGCGCCCTGATGGCGATCCATGCGCCGCAGGCCACGGTGATCGCGGTGGACAGTCGCCTGTCGGTGATCGACGCCGACGAGGCGACGCTGCGGGGCCGGCGGGTGGTGGTGGTCGAGGACGGCCCGACGACCACCCACGGCGGCGTGGCGTACGGCGCGGCGACCCTGGTCGCGCGCCGGGCCGGGGCGGAGATCGTCGATCCGCGCCCGGCGTTCGTCGGGGAGCTCCGCCGCACCCTCGAGCAGTACCCGCGCCTCGGTCCCCTGATCCCGGCGGTCGGGTACTCGGAGGCCCAGCGGGCCGACCTGGCGGCCACGATCGGCGCCGTCGACGCCGACGTGGTGTTGTGCGGCACCCCGATCGACCTGGCGGCGATCGCCCCCGATCCCCGCGGCCGGCCGACGATCCGGGTGAGGTACGACTTGGAGGAGCTGCCCGGGGAGCCGCCGCTCGAGCCGTTCCTCGACCGGCTCACCCGTTCGCGGTGACCCGCAGCGACCACCGGCCGTCGACGGTCGCGAGCGCCTCCCCGACGACCGGCGCGGCGGCGTGCAGCTCGGCCACCACCGACCGCGCGACCCCCACCAGCAGGACCCCCGCGCCGACGATCCGCTTCTTCTCGAGCTCGACCGGCGTCCACAACAGGTCGAGCGCGACGTACGGCACGTGGCTCTCCCGAATTTGCTGCAACAGCAGGTTCGGCCGCGACCACCGCTTGATCGGGTACCACAACATCAGCTGGTGCCCCGCGCCGTGGGCCGCCGCGACCGCGACCGCCGCCCGGGCCCAGTCTTCCTTGTCCGAGTACGGGGGGTCCACGTGCACCACCCACGGCTCGCGCGCGGTCAGCTCGGGCGCCTCCCACCCGCTCGCCTCGACCACCCGCAGCCCCGGGTGGGGCTCGAGCGACCGCCGCAGCGAGCCCGCCGCCCCGGGGTCGACCTCGTAGCACACCAGCCGATCGGCCTTGCCGAGGGCGTGGCGCGCGAGCGCGGGCGAGCCCGGGTACTGCCCGCGCGGCCACTTCGCGACCCGCGCCAGGTACCGATCGACCGCGCCCGAGCCGGTGCCGGCATCGGGCCAGCGTGCCTGCAGCTTGCCGATCCCCGCGAGCCACTCGCCGTCGTTGCCGAGGTGGTAAGTGCCCCCGCCGGCGTGGGTGTCGAGCACCGAGACCCGGTCGCGCTTGGTGGTGGCGAGCAGCGCGGTCCACGCCACGTGTTTCCACACGTCGCCGCCGTTGCCCACATGGTGTCGGTGGTCGTACGCGCTCATGGGGTGAACCGCAGCGTCGCGCGCAGGAACGTCCAGAGGTCGGTGTACTCGTCGATCTGCTTCGTCAAAGGCTTGCTCGCTCCGTGTCCCGCGCGGGTCTCGATCCGCAGCAGGATCGGCGCAGGCCCCTGCTGCGCGTGCTGCAATGCAGCGCCGAACTTGAAGCTGTGCGCCGGCACGACCCGGTCGTCGTGGTCGGCGGTCATCACCAGGGTGGCTGGGTACCGCGCCGGGCGAGTGTTGTGCACCGGCGAGTACTTCAGCAACACCGGGAACAGCTCGGGGTCGTCGACAGTGCCGTACTCGTCGGCCCACGCCCACCCGATGGTCCACCGGTGGAACCGCAGCAGGTCGTGCACCCCCACCGCGGGCACGGCGGCGGCGAACAGCTCGGGCCGCTGGGTCATCACCGCGCCGACCAACAGCCCGCCGTTGCTGTGGCCCCAGATCGCCAGCCGGTCGGCGGTGGTGACGCCGGACGCCACCAGGTGCTCGGCCACCGCCACGAAGTCGTCGAACACGTTCTGCTTGCGCTCGCGCCGCCCGTCGTGGTGCCAGTCGCGGCCGTACTCACCGCCGCCGCGGAGGTTCGCGACCACGTACACCCCGCCTTGCTCGAGCCACCCGACGATCATCCCGGAGAACTGCGGGGTGAGCGGGATGTCGAACCCACCGTAGCCGTACAGCACGGTCGGGCGCGGGCCGGTGCGCTCCCCGCGCCAGCACAACGTGGCGGGCACCCGGGTGCCGTCGGGGCTGGCGACGAAGATCTGCTCCGAGTGGAGCTCCCCCGGATCGAACGACACCCGGGGCACGAAGTGGGGCACCGGGATCAGCGTGGCGAGGGGGATCCGGTACACCGTGGTCGGGGCGGTGTACGAGGTGAAGCTCGCGTAGGTCTCGGTGTCGTCGGCGTGCCCGGCGAAGCCGGCGGTGGCCCCGGTCCCCGGGAACGTGAGCTCGGTGACGCGGGCCCCGGCGAGGTCGTACACCACCACCCGGCTCGCCGCGTGGTGCAGGTACTGGCAGAACAGCCGGTCGCCCACGCGGGTGCACTCGAGCAACTTGTCCGGTCCCTCCGGCACCAGGGTGGACCAGCTCTCCGGCTCCGGGTGGTCGATCTCGATCGCCACCACCCGGCCGCGCGGCGCGAGGGCGTTGGTGAGCACGATCAGGGTCCGGCCGACGTTGCCCACACACCGGTACGTCCCGTCGTGGGCGGTGGCGATCGGGCGCACCGCGCCGATGCCCTGCGGGTCGATCGGCGCCACCCACAGCGCGTCGACCGCGCTCGCCGCCGGGCTCGTGTACACCACCATCCACCGCCCGTCGTCGGTGAACCCGGCCGACATCACCCACTCGGGCTGGTCGGGGCGGTCGTACACCAGCGTGTCCTGGTCCTGCGCCGTTCCGAGCCGGTGCAGCCACAGCTGGTGGTGCTTGTTCGCCGCGGTCCCGCTCGACGGCGGGAACCGCCCGTACACGAACCCCGACCCGTCGGGGAGGAACGCGGCGGTGGCGAACTTCACCCACTCCACCCGGTCGGGGCCGTCGGCGCCGGTGTGCAGGTCACGCACCCGGATCGTGTTCCAGTCCGACCCGCCGGAGGTCGTCGCGTACGCGAGCCACCGGCCGTCGCGGCTGACCGCCCAGTCGGCGAGCCCCACCGTGCCGTCGTCCGACAGGGTGTTCGGGTCGAGCACGACCACCGGGGGCGCGTCGGGTGAGGGCGCCCGGCACAACACCGGGTGGGGCTGCAGGCCGCGGTTGTGGAACCAGAACCACGCGCCACCCTCGCGCACCGGCGCGCCGTACCGCTCGTAGTCCACCAGCTCGCGCAGCCGGGCCCGGATCGTCTCGCGCTCGGGCACCGCGGCGAGGAACGCCTCCGTCGCGCGGTTCTGCCGGTCGACCCACGCCACCACCTCGGGCGCGTCGGGGTCCTCGAGCCACCGGTACGGATCGGCCACCGGAACGCCGTGATGGACGTCGACCGTGTCGTCGCGGCGGCTGTGCTGCGGCATCGCTCACCTCGGCGCCATGGTAACGTGGCCCCGCGATGGAGACGCTCAGGGACTGGTTCTGGTTGTACCGCCCGGGCGCGCCGTCGGCCCGGGCCCAGTCCGTGCAGGTGCTCAACGCGGCCCACGCGATGGCGGCCCGCGGGCACCGGGTCGAGCTGTGTGTGGAGTCGGATCGGCCGGCGGTCGAGGTGCTCGGGTATTACGGCCTCGCGCCGGTGCCGAGCCTTCGGGTGCGCGCCCTGCCGCGGGGCACGCTCGGCTCGGTCGCGTACCGCGCCGCGTTCGCGCGGTGGGTGGTGCGCACCGGCGGAGAGGGCATCGCGTTCGCGCGGCGGAAGAAGCACGCCGCGTGGGCGCTGTCGTGGCTCGGCGGGCGGTTCAAGCTGGTGCTCGAGGTGCACGAGGTCGACAGCGCGCAGGCGATCGATCGCGGCGAGGACGGACAGCCGTGGTGGGCGCTGGAGGAGCGGGTGCTGCGGGGCGCGTGGGGCGTGGTCGCGAACGCCGAGGGCACGCTCGAGCTGTTGCGCGAGCGGCACCCCACGCTGCCGCCGGCGTTGGTGGCGCACAACGCGGCCCGCCCCGGGGTGCCCCCGCGCGCCGACGCGTCGGGGGTCGGGGTGGTGGGCTCGGTCCGGGCGTACAAGGACGTGGACACGGTGGTCGCCGCCGCCGCCCTGGTCGAGCCCGCGATCACGTGGATCGGCGCCGACACCCCGCTGCCCGCGCCGGTGCGGTCCGAGCCGCCGATCCCGCCGCGCGACGTGCCGGGCCGGCTCGCCGGGTTCTCTGCGCTGATCGTGCCGCTGTCGCCGGGGCGGTTCGGCGACGCGCTCACCTCGCCGCTCAAGCTGTGGGACGCGCTCGCGTCGGGGGTGCCGGTGATCGCGGCCGACACCCGCGCGGTGCGGCGGGTGGCCGAGGGGGCGTACGTGCCGTACGCGCCTGGCGACGGGGCGTCCCTCGCGGCGGCGATCCGCGAGACCGCCGACCCCGCGACCCGCGCCCGGGTGGTGGCCGCGGCCCGGGTGCGGGCGCGCAGCTGGGATCAGCGCGCGGCCGAGATCGCGGCGTTCGTGGACGCGGTGGCCGGGTGAAGGTCGGGGTCGTGGTGCGGTACTGGCCGACCGTGTCCGAGACGTTCGTCGCGCGCGAGATCGACGGGCTGCGCGCGCGCGGGGTCGAGGTCGAGGTGGTGGCGCTCGGGTCGCGCGCCGACGCGGCGCTGGCCGAGCCTTCACTCGTGCCGGTGGTGCGCCCGCCCCGGGGTTGGCGGATCGTCGGGGCGCTGCCCGCGCTGCCGACGCTGGTCGGGGCGGCCGGGCGGTCCGCGCTGCGTCCGCGCGATCAGGCGCGGGCGGCGTGGGTCGGGGCGCTCGCGCC
>JBEBJC010000548.1:0-5751 GCA_040080105.1 Myxococcota bacterium | reverse complement strand
GGGCTCGTGCCGGCGGTGTACCGGGTGCGCGCGGCGCCGTCCGGGCCGGTCACCAGCTCGCGCTCGGCCAACACGCCGTCGCCCTGGACCAACACGAGCGCCACCGGAACCTCGCCGACCGGCGCCCCCTGCGCGTCGACGGTGGTGACCCACACCTCGACCTCGGTGGCGCCGTCGTTGACCACCGCGCCCGCCGACGACGACACCCGGACCTCGCGCACGGGCTCGGTCGAGGGCGCGGCGAGCGGGTGCGCGCGCAGCTCGAGCGCGCCCGGGCCCGGGACCACGGTGGCGCGGTACTCCCCGCCGCCCGCGTCGGTCGCCGGGGCCGACAGCTGCCCGCCGGTCACGTCGAGCCGCACGGTCGCGCCGGTGACCGGCCCGCCGGCCGGGTCGGTGAGGCGCGCGGTGACCTCGACCGCGGTGGTCTCGGGTGCGATCGCCGCCGGGGAAGCCGACAACGTGACGGTGGCGCGCGGGGCGACCCCCACCACCGGGATCACGTCCGTTTGCACCTCGGACCCGAGGCTGGCCTTCACCTGCCCGACCCCGAGCGCGCCGCCGGGGTGCCAGGTCGCCTCGTACACGCCCTCCCCGCGGTGGGTGACCTCGGACACAGACCCGCTCGGCACGGTGAACGTCGGGCGCGCGTTCTCGTCGGGCGCGCCGTTCGGCATCACCACCACCACCCGCAGCGGGATCGCCCGCGCAGGGTCGGCAGCGATCGAGCCCGGGAGCGGGTACAACGCGATCCGCCGCGTCTCGGGCACCTTCAGGTCGAGCTCCTCGCGCGACTCCTGCCCGGCCACGGTGGTGATCTGGGTGCCGACGGTGACCCCGGGCGGCGCCTCGAGCGGGATCTTGCCCTTGCCGTCGGCGCCGAGGGTGGTGGGCCCGAACGTGCGGCCGCCCACCTCGAGCGACACCGTGGCGCCCGGCGGGCCCTTCACCGGGTAGTCGGCGTTGCCGGTGAGCCCGATCACCGCGTGCCCGGCCGAGCGGAGCGGGTCGGCGGACGACGCCCACACCACCAGCGCGACGTGCGGGTACTTGAGCTTCGGTGGGACGAACCGCGCGGTCCACTCCCCGTCCGGCTGGCGCGCGAGCCCCTCGACCGCCCCCACGGTGGAGCGGACCTCGACCCCCTCCGGGCCCGCGTCGAACGACAGCGCCGAGCCCGCGTCGCGCCCGAGCACCAGCGACCGCGGCGACACCTCGGCGGCGAACGGCGGCGGCGCCGGAACCACCTGGAACGTCGACAGGGCCGAGACCTTGTCGCGGCTCGCGAGCTTGCCGCGCGCGCTCGCGGTGACCAGCGACGGCGCCTCGACCACCGGCGGATCGTACGGCAGCTTGTACAAGCCGCCGCCGACCTCGATCCACCGGGTGGCCATCCCCACCGCGCGGTCCGCCTTCAGCGACAGGCCGGTGGCCGGCGAGCCGTCCGGGTTCAGCGCCACCAGGTACAGGTCGACCTGCCCGGCGCCGCCGGTGACCGGCGCCGGAGGCACCAGCTGCACCAGGCCGCCCGGGAGCGGCTCCTGCCCGTAGGCTGCGCCCGCGAGCGCGATCACGACCAGCGCGGATCCGAGGCCCATCTGCGTCCACTCCTGTCGACCGGCAGCAGCCTATCGCGCCGGCCGGCCGCTGCGGGCAGTTCCGACAGGTCAGGTGAGCAACGCCGCCCGGACGCGCTCCGCCAGCACCGTGCCGGTGAACGGCTTCTCGAGGAACGACACGGCCCGGGGCAGGCTCCGCCGGTCGACCTCCGGCAGGTGCCCCGAGATCACGATCACCTTCAGCGAGGCCCGCCGGCCGATCAGCGCGGCGGCGACCTCGGTGCCGACCCGGCCGGGCATCCGGTAGTCGGTGACCACCAGGTCGAACTCGGCGAGCTCGTCGTCGGTGAGCGCGAGCGCCGCCTCGCCCGACGCCGCCGGCACCACCCGGTACCCGTGCGCGCGCAGGCTGTCGCCGAGCACGTCCAGCACCTCCGGGTCGTCGTCGATCAGCAAGATCCGCCCGGTGACGACCCGGGGGCTCACCTCCGGCGGGATCGACGGCGCGCCCCGGAGCCGGAACGGCAGGGCGACCCGGAACGTGGCGCCGCGACCGGCCTCGGACTCGACCGTGACCCGGCCGCCGCTCTGGCGCACGATCCCGTACACCGACGCGAGCCCGAGGCCGCTGCCCCGGCCGGCCGGCTTGGTCGAGAAGAACGGCTCGAACACCCGCGCGCGGGTCTCCGGGTCCATCCCCGGCCCGTCGTCGCGCACCACCAGCTCGACCGCCGGCCCGAGCTCCGGGTCGTCGGCCACGCCGCGCACCGCCACGTCGATCCGGCCCCGCCCGCCGGTCGCGTCGCGGGCGTTCAGCACCAGGTTCATCACCACCTGCTCGAGCTGACCGGGGTCGGCCTCGACCGTCTGCCGCGGCTCGATCGACCACGACACGGTCGCGTCGGCCCCGGCGGCGCTGGTGATCAGCCGCTCGAGCCGCCGGACCACCTCGCCCAGGTCGACCACCACCGGGTGGCGCGGCTGGGCCCGCCCCACCGCGAGCAGCTGGCGGGTGAGCTCGCTCGCGCGCCCGGCGGCGAGCATCAGGTCGTCGACCAGGCCGCGCGCCCCGCTGGTGATCGGCAGCTCGCGCCGCAGCAGGTCGCCCGCGGTCATCATCACCGTGAGCAGGTTGTTGAAGTCGTGCGCGACGCCGCCCGCGAGCCGCCCCACCGCCTCGAGCTTCTGCGCCTCGCGCAGCTGGGCCTCGAGCGCGTCCTGGTCCGACACGTCCTGCACGATCGACAGCAGCAGCGACCGCCCGCCGACCTCGATCGTGCCGGTGTGCACCTCGACCTGGCGGACCTCGGCGGAGGCGGTCCGGTGGCGGAACCGGAACCGGGTCCGCTCCCCGCGGCGGGCGGAGGTGAGCTCGCGCGCGATCCGCGCCGGCGGCAGCAGGTTGATGTCGCTGATCGACATCGACGCGAGCTCGCGCCGGGACCAGCCGTAGAACTCGACCGCCGCGGGGTTCGCGTCGACGATCCGCCCGTCGGTCGGGTCGATCAGCAGCTTCACCGCGGTGTTGCGCTCGAAGATCGCCTCGTACAGATCCTCGGACCACGACTCGCGCCGGATCTCGCGGATGATCGCGAACGCGAACGCTTCTCCGCCGAGCTCGAACCGGGTGGTGCGGATCTCGACCCCGAACCGCTCGCCGTCGCGCCGCAGGCCCTCGGTGCGGTAAAGCCCGGGGACGGGACGGTTCTCGGCCCGCCGCTGCACGTAGCTCGCGAGGGCCGCGCGGCCTTCGGGCGAGATCAGGTCGAAGAACGACCGCCCCACCAGCTCGGACTCGTGGTCGTACCCGAACAGCCGCACGAGCGGCGGGTTCACCAGCCGGACGACGTTGTGGTGCGACACGCCGACCGCGTCGTCGGCGCCGGCGAACACCGCCCGCAGCGTGTCCTCGGTGTTCGGGTCGAGAGAAGACACGCTGCAGCGCCTCCGCGCGCACGAGGTGACCCGACCCCGAACCGGCGTCAAGATACGGGGGCCCGATGACGAACGGCAAGCTGCCACCCCAGGTGGCGTACATCATCGGCAACGAGGCGTGCGAGCGGTTCTCGTTCTACGGGATGCGGAACATCCTGTCGACCTTCCTCGCCACGTCACTGCTGGTGGCGCTGCCCGAGGAGGCGCGCCAGGGCGCGGCGAAGGAGGTGTTCCACACCTTCGTGATCGGGGTGTACTTCTTCCCGCTGCTCGGCGGGTGGCTGTCGGACCGCCTGCTCGGCCGGTACGACACGATCTTGTGGCTGTCGGTGGTGTACACCGCGGGGCACGGCCTGCTCGCGCTGTCCGAGTCGTGGCCGCCGGGGTTCTACGCGGGTCTGCTGCTGATCGCGCTCGGCTCGGGCGGGATCAAGCCGTGTGTGTCGTCGTTCGTGGGCGACCAGTTCGACGCGTCGAACCGCTCGCTCGCGAAGCTGGTGTTCGACGCGTTCTACTGGATCATCAACTTCGGGTCGTTCTTCGCCACGCTGTTCGCGCCGTTGTTGCTCCGGTGGTACGGCGCGTCGGTCGCGTTCGGGGTGCCGGGCGTGTTGATGGCGGTGGCCACGGTGGTGTTCTGGCTCGGGCGGAACAAGTACGTGCGGGTCCCGCCCACCGGGGCGGCGGTCGACCCGGACGGGCCGTGGCGGGTGGCGTGGACCGCGATCTCGCGCTCGCCGCTGTCGCAGGGGATCGCGGCGGCCGGGGTGGTGCCGGCGCTCGGCGCGCTCGCGGTGTCCCCGTCGATCGGGTTCGTGGCGACCGCGTGCCTGCTGCTGGTGCTCGGGCTCGGGTTCGGCGGGGTGGCGGCGGCGGTGGGGCTCCCGCAGGCGAGGCAGCGCCACTCCCCCGCCGCGGTCGACGGCGTGGCCGCGGTGCTGCGCCTGCTGGTGGTGTTCGCGCTCGTCACCCCGTTCTGGTCGCTGTTCGACCAGAAGGCGTCGACCTGGGTGTTCCAGGCAGACGCGATGACCAAGCCCGAGTGGTTCCAGCCGGCGCAGATGCAGGCGCTGAACCCGCTGCTGGTGATGGTGCTGATCCCGTTCACCCACCTCGCGCTGTACCCGGGGCTGCGCGCGCTCGGGGTCGAGCCCACGCCGCTGCGGCGGATGACCGCCGGGATCGGGTTCTCCGCGGTGTCGTGGGTGGTGGTGGCGCTGATCCAGGCCCGGATCGACGGCGGCTCGGCGATCACCATCAGCTGGCAGGTACTGCCGTACGCGATCCTGACCCTGGGTGAGGTGCTGGTGTCGACCACCGGGCTCGAGTTCGCCTACAGCCAGGCGCCGGCGCAGATGAAGAGCACCCTGATGAGCTTCTGGAACCTGTCGGTGACGGTGGGCAACCTGTGGGTGCTGCTGGTCAACGCCGGGATGGCCGCCGGCGGGAAGGGGCTCGCGCCGCTGCTCGGGATCGGCGAGACCACGTTCCTGATGGGGTTCTTCGCTGGGTTCGCCGCGCTCGCGACGGCCGCGTTCGGGCTGTACGCGACCACCTACCGCACGGTCGACCACTACCGCCCGGCCGGGTGACTCACCGCGGCAGCTTGGTGTGACACGGCGCACACGCCGACAGCACCTCGGCCCACACCGCGGCCCGCTCGGGGCCGGCCGGGGTCGCGGCCGCCTTCACCGCGAGCGCGTGCACCGCGGCGTCGAGCGCCTCGGCCTCGGGGGTCGGCGGGACCCCCTCGACCAGCAGCTTGCCCTGGCCGAGCGCCCCCGCCCCTTCGAGCCAAGCGCGCTCGTTCGGGGCGTACACGCCGTACCCGAGCCAGTAGGCGCCGTACAGGTGCATCGCCATGTGCTTGTCGCTCGACGGCGGGGCCGGCAGGCTCTCCTTCGGGCCGCCGCCGCTCGCGGTGTGGCACCCGGCGCACGCGAGCGCGATCTGCCCCATCGACTGGGCCGCCGCCGCCAGGTCGGGCGCGGCCGCCCCCGCGGTCGCCGCTGCGCGCATCGCCTCCACGTAGGTCACCGCCGGGGCCGGGGTGTTCGGCGGGAGCGGCGCGTCGGCCAGGCCCTGCGCGGCGCGGTGGGCCGCCTCGAGGTCGCCCCCCATCACCGCGAGCTGCAGCTCGAGCCCGTGCACGAAGTGCTGGTCCATCGTGGCCTGGAGGTTCGGCAACGTGAGCCCGTCGATCTGCGGCAGGGCCCGCGGCCGGTTCGCCCCGTGGCAGGTGCCGCACAGCGTGAGC
>JBEBJC010000547.1:0-5751 GCA_040080105.1 Myxococcota bacterium | reverse complement strand
CCACCCCGCGCTCGCCGGTGCCGGCGTCGATCGCCCCCGACAGCAGGTTGTCCGAGAACCGCTCGAGGTGCCCGCGCAGGCGCAGCCACGCGCCCGCGGGCGAGATCTGGTCGGTGGTGGTCTTGCCCACCGCCTTGAGCAACACCGGGCAGCCGACGAGGTCGCGGCCGTCCCAGGCGGGCCACCGGGGCAAGCGCTGCAGCCGCACGCTGTCCGGGTCGAGCGCCAGCGGCACCGCAGCGCCGTCGTCGGGGGGTGGGCAGTACCCGGTCCGGTCGACGAGACCCGCCGGAGGCACGTCGGGCACCGGGCCCGGCGGCGGGAGGCGGAACGGGCGGCCGTCCCGGTCGAGCAGCGTGTCCACCGCCGGGTCGAACGACAGCCGCCCGGCAAGGGCGAGCGCGACCACGATCTCCGGGCTCGCCACGAACGCGGCGGTGGTCGGCCGCCCGTCGTTCCGGCCGGCGAAGTTCCGGTTGAACGAGGTGACGATCGAATCCGCGCCCCCGGGCGCGCCCGACCGCTCCCACTGCCCGATGCACGGGCCACACGCGCTCGCGAGGCGCACCGCCCCCACCGCCTCGAGCGGGGCGAGCCACCCGTCGCGGTCGACGGTGGCGCGGATCGCGTCGGAACCCGGGGTGAACCACAGCTCCGACCGCGCGCGCACCCCGCGGTCCGCCGCCGCGCGCGCCACCTCCGACGCGCGGGCGATGTCCTCGTACGAGGCGTTGGTGCAGCTGCCGATCAGCGCGGCCGAGAGCCGATCGGTCCACCCGTTCGCCGCGACCTCGCCGGCGAGCTGCGACAGCGGCCGCGCCCGGTCCGGGCTGTGGGGGCCCGACACGTGCGGCTCGAGCGCGGACAGATCGAGCCGGAGCACCCGGTCGTAGGTCCGCTCCGGGGCGGCCTCGACCTCCGGATCGGGCGACAGCAGCGCCCGGTGGGCGTCGACCACCGGGACCAGCGCCGCCCGCCCGGTCGCCGCGAGGTACCGCCCCACCGACGGCGACCACGGGAACAGCGAGGTCGTGGCGCCCACCTCCGCCCCCATGTTCGCGATCGTCGCGCGGCCGGTGGCCGACAGCGTCTGCACCCCGGGCCCGAGGTACTCGAGCACCGCGTGGGTCGCGCCCGACACCGACAGCTGACCGGCGACCCACAAGATCACGTCCTTGGGGGACGCCCACCCCGACAGCGCGCCCTCCAGCACCACCGCGATCCGCCGCGGGTTCGGCACGGTCCACGGCAGGCCCGCCATCACCTCGACCGCGTCGCCGCCGCCGACGCCCACCGCGCACGCCCCGAGCCCGCCGGCGTTCGGCGTGTGCGAGTCGGTGCCGAGGATCAGCGCGCCGGGCACCGCGTGGTTCTCCAGCACCACCTGGTGCACGATCCCGGCCCCGGGCTCCCAGAACCCCGCGCCGAACCGGGCCGCGGCCGACCGGAGGAACCGGTACACCTCGCCGTTGTCGGCGAGCGCGTCGGCGAGGTCGGGGGCGGCGCCCACGCGGGCCCGGATCAGGTGGTCACAGTGCACGGTCACCGGCAGCGCCACCCGCGGGCGCCCGGTCTGCTCGAACTGGAGGAACGCGGTCTGGCCGAGCACGTCCTGCAGCACCACCCGGTCGGCGCGCAGCGACAGCTCGGCCCCCGGCCCGAGGTCGGCCCCCTCCGGGTCGACCAGGTGCCCGAGCAGCAGCTTGTCGGCGAGCCCCAGCGGCCGGCCGGTCCGCCGACGCACCACGTCCGAGGCGTGGGTCATCCGGGCGTACAGCTCGCCGAGGGCGATGGGATCGATGTCGTTCATCGGGACCTCCTGCCACCGGGTTATCGGTGAACCCAAACGAAGGGTTCGAATAGAATCCAGTCGCACGAGGAATGAATGGATCGGGCGGTGATCGACGGGATCGAGGCGCTGGCCGCGCTCGAGCAGACCGGCACCGTGGGGGAGGCCGCGACCCGGCTGCGGTTGACCCAGTCCGCGGTGAGCAAGCGGCTCGCGGCGCTGCAGCGGCAGGTCGGCTCGCCGATCGTCGCGCCCGATGGGCGGCGGGTGCGGATCACCGCCGAGGGGGCGGCGCTGCTCGAGCGGGCGCGCCCGCTGCTGGCGGGGCTGCGCGACCTGTGCTCCCCGATGGGCGAGGTCGGTCCGACCCGCCTGTCCCTCGCGCTGGCCGACTCGATCGCGGCGTCGTGGGGTCCGGCGGTGGTGGCGCGGGCGCTCGCCGAGGTGCCCGGGCTCACGCTCGAGCTGCACGCCCACCGCAGCGTGCTCGCGCTCGAGCGGGTCCGCCTGGGGCGGTACCACCTGGTGCTCGCGACCGGCCCGGCCCCTCCGGATCTGCTGCACGTGCCGGTGGTCGACGAGCCGCTGGTCGAGCTGCACGGGCCCGTGCCCGGCGGGCCGCTGATCACGATCGAGCCCACGTCGGCCACCTGGCGGGCGGTCGAAGGGCGGCTGCGCCGGCGCCACCCCGAGCTGTTCGCGCGCGAGCTCGTGCCGGTGGAGTCGTTCGGGGCGGCGCTGCAGATGGTGCGCGCCGGGTTCGGCGACGGCCTGCTGCCGCTCGGGCTGGTGCAGCAGGCCGGCCTCGCGCCGACCCGGGCGCTGACCGTGTCGCGCGAGGTGTGCCTCGCCGGGCGCAAGACGATCGCGGGGATGCCGGCGTTCGGGCGCCTCGCCGAAGCGCTGGCGCGCCACGCCGCCAGCTGGTTCGTTGCGTTCGACTTACACTGGGCAGCTCGTCCGCCGAAGGACCGATAGTCGAGGGGCACCATGAAGTGGGAACCAGGTCATCAGAGCAACGACGTCGTCGACAACCGCGGCAAGGGCGGCGGCGTGTCCGCGTCCACCGCGGTCACCCTGCTGCGGCTCGGGTCGATGTTCGGGTGGAAGGGCGTGGTCGGCGCGGTGGTGTTGCTCGGCGCGATCATGGTCGTGTCGTCGATGAGCAGCAGCCCCACGGGCTCGGACACCCAGGTGCAGTTCGTGTCGTTCGTCGTCGACGACATCCAGGCCACCTGGTCGCGCCTGATGCCGGGGTACCGCAAGGCCGAGCTGGTGGTGTTCCGCGGCACCACCGCCACCGCGTGTGGGGTCGAGAGCGCCGCGTCCGGGCCGTTCTACTGCCCGGCAGACGGCCGGGTGTACATCGATCTGGCGTTCTACGACGCGCTGTCGAGCCAGCTCGGCGCGCCGGGAGACTTCGCCGAGGCCTACGTGATCGGGCACGAGTTCGGCCACCACCTGCAGAACCTCACCGGCACCGAGGCGCGCGCCGCGCAGGGCGCCGGCCAGAACTCCGACGCGGTGAAGATCGAGCTCCAGGCCGACTGCTACGCCGGGGTGTGGGCCCACGACGCCGCGAAGCGCGGCCTGCTCGAGGTCGGCGACCCGGAAGAGGCGATGAACGCCGCGAGCCGGATCGGCGACGACGTGTTGCAGAGCCAAACCGGGAAGGTGCGGCCCGAGTCGTTCACCCACGGCACCGCCGAGCAGCGCGTGCGCTGGCTCAAGATCGGGTTCGAGTCCGGCGATCCCCGCCAGTGCGACACGTTCTCCGCCGCTCGCCTGTAGTTTCCCCGCCCGGCCCGCGAGGGTATGGGGCCCCCAGGAGGTCGTCTTGCTCCGTCCCACCCGCCGCGAGCTGCTCGGTTCTGCCGGGGCCGCGCTTGCCATGATGTCGATGCCGTCGCTCGTGGCCGCGTGTCGACGGGGGCCTGCGGCGCTCGCCCCGACCGACGCCCCCGAGGCCGCGTACCTCGGGTGGTTCGGGGTCGACCACGACCTGCTCCGCCGGGTGCTCGCCACGCTGGGCGCGCGCGGCGCCGATTACGGCGAGCTGTACTTCCAGTACAGCCGCAACACGTCGATCTCGCTCGAAGACGGGGTGGTCGGCCGCGCGTCGGTCGACATCGACCAGGGCGTCGGGCTGCGGGTGGTGATCGGGCAGCAGGTCGGGTACGCGTTCACCCAGGACCTGTCGGAGGAGTCGCTGCACGAGGCGGCGCGCACCGCGAGCGCCATCGCGGCCGGGCTCACCGCGCGGTCCGCCCCGGTCGCGTGGAACACCTCCCCCCCGGGTGACCGGTACCGGATCGCGGTGCCGTGGTCGGAGGTCGGCGTCGACGAGCGGTTGAAGCTGGTGCACGCGGCCGAGGCCCAGACCCGCGCGCGCGCCGCCGGGCGCGGAGACGCGGCGCTCGACAAGGTGTCGGTGTCGTTCGCCGACGTGGACGAGAAGGTGTTGATCGCCGACCTCGCCGGGAACCTGATCGTCGACGACCGGCCGATGGGCCGGCTGTGGGTGAACTGCACCGCCAGCCGCGGCGGCCAGCTCCAGTCGAACCGGAGCAACCTCGCCGGCCGGCACGGGCTCGACTGGTACACCGAGGCGCGGCTCGACCAGGTCGCCACCGAGGCGATCGACCGCACGTACGTGTTGTTCGACGCGGTCCGCCCGAAGGCCGGCGTGATGCCGGTGGTGCTCGCCGCCGGCGCGTCCGGCATCTTGCTGCACGAGGCGATCGGCCACGGGATGGAGGCCGACTTCAACCGCAAGGACGTGTCGATCTACGCGTCGATGATCGGGCGGAAGGTCGCGCCCGACTTCGTGACCATCGTGGACGACGGCACCCAGGCGGGCGAGCGCGGCGCGCTGAACTACGACGACGAAGGCACGCCGGCGGTCAAGACCACGCTGGTGCGCGACGGCGTGCTCGAGAGTTACCTGCACGACAAGATCTCCGCCACACACTACAAGCTCGCCCCGACCGGCTCGGGCCGGCGCGAGTCGTACCGCCACCCGCCGCTGCCGCGGATGCGGTCGACGTACATGGAGAACGGCCCGCACTCGGTCGACGAGATCCTGGCCGGCATCGAGTACGGCATCGTCGCCGAGACGTTCACCAACGGACAGGTCCAGATCGGGGCCGGCGACTTCACGTTCTTCGTGAAGAACGGGCACCTGGTCGAGAACGGGAAGATCACCGCGCCGATCGCCGACGTGAACATCATCGGCAACGGCCCGGACGCGCTGCAGAAGATGACGATGGTGGCGGGAGACAGCAAGCTCGACACCGGCGGGTGGACCTGCGGCAAGGACGGCCAGTCGGTGCCGGTGAGCCAGGGGATGCCCACCGTGCTGGTGAGCGCGCTGACCGTCGGAGGCTCCGATGTCTGACCTCGATCGTTCGACGGCCGCCGACCTCCACGAAGAGCTGGTGGCCGGGGCCCACCAGGCGGTGGCGCTCGCACAGGCCGCCGGCGCGTCCGACGTGTTCGTCGGCACGAGCCGCTCCCGCTCGGTCGGGTACACCGCGCGCAACGGCGCGCTCGAGCAGACGACCGAGGCCACCACCCGCTCGTTGTCGCTCGAGGTGTGGGTCGACGGGCGGTACGGCACGTCGTCGACCACCGACCTGCGCCCCGAGCAGCTCGCCGCGTTCGCCGCCGACTTGGTGGCGCTGACCCGCGCGCTCGAGCCCGACCGCGACCGCGCGATCACCGACCCGACCTTGTTCGCCGGCCGGTCGACCGCCGACCTCGAGCTGGTCGACCCCGCGGTGGCCGAGCTGTCCCACGAGGACCGGGTAGCGCTGCTCGACGCGCTCGCGGCCGAGGTCGTGGGCAAGGACCACGTGATCAGCGCCACCTGCGACGTGTCCGACGAGCACGTGGTGTACGCCACCGCGTCGAGCAACGGGTTCGAGGGGAGCGAGGAGCTCACCGTGGTGTGGGCCTCGGCC
>JBEBJC010000546.1:0-5760 GCA_040080105.1 Myxococcota bacterium | reverse complement strand
GCGGGGACCGGTGCGACCGGCGCGGGCTCGACCGGCGCGGGCTCGACCGGCGCGGGCTCGACCACCGGCGCCGGCGGCGGCACCGGGGCCGGACCGACAGCGGCCGGAGCCGGTGCGACTGGGGCCGGCGCCACCGGTACAGGAGGGGCCGGCTCCACCTGGGGGACGTCGTCGGTCACCTGGCTCGACAACATCAACGAGCCCAGCAACGCGACCAACACCAGGGCGAGCACGATCCCGCCGAGCCCCAGCACCCCCACCGCGACCAGCCCGCCGCCGAGCCACCGGATCGGCCCGCCGCTCCACTCCATCGACTCGGTCGGCGCGAGCGTCCCGTCGACTGGCCGCTGCCCGGTGACCACGGTCTCGGAGTCGTCTTGTGCGTCGAAGTCACCGGGGCGCGCGGAGTCCGCGCCGAACTGCGGCAGAAGCTCCATCGCGACGGGCCTGGGCCCGCTCCCCCGGGACGGCTCTGCGCCGAGGCCCTCGGCGCCGAACGGCACGAACGCGGACGGGCCACGCGACGCGACCGGCATCGGCAGGTCCCGCGGCGCCTCCCCCTCGGGCAGCTGTTGGGTCGACTCGGTGGACGCGTCACTCGCCCCGAGCGCGCCGGACTCGGCGAGGAGCGCGCGGATCGTCTCCACCTTCTCCCAGGTGGTTCCGCGCTCGTCCGCGGCGACGGTAGCGAGCCCGGACGCGCCCGCCGCGAGCCCCACCGGGGCGTCGAACGCGGTCGTCACCGACTCCACGCTGCGGCCGGTCCACCCGCGCAGCCCGGCGAGCACCGCCTGCAGTGTCTCGCAGTCCGGGATCCGCTGCTCGGGGTCGGTCTGCAGACACCCGAGGATCGCGGTCTCCACCCGCTCCGGGATGTCGGGCACCCACTCGCGCGGTGGCCGGAACGAGCCGTCGACCACCGCGTTGTAGATCGCGAGCGCCTCGTCGCCGGGGAACGTGCGGTTCCGAGTGACGAGCTCGTACAGCAGGCACCCGAGGGACCAGATGTCGGCGCGCTGGTCGACCGACCGGGCGTCGCGGATCTGCTCGGGCGCCATGTACGACGGCGTGCCCATCGCGATCCCCGAGCGGGTGTGCGCGGTCGACGGATCTTGCTCGAGCGCCTTCGCCAGCCCGAAGTCGGTGACCTTCGGGACGAACCCCTCGGGGGAGCGGGCCAACAACACGTTGGCCGGCTTCAGGTCGCGGTGGACGATCCCCTCGCGGTGCGCCGCGCGCACCCCCGCCAGCACGCCGGCGAACAGGGTCTCGGCGTCGCCCATCGTGAGGCGGTACCGCTGCAGCGCCGCATCGAGTGACGGGCCGTCCACGAACTCCATCAGCAGGCCGAGCGAGCCGTCCACGTCGATCTGATCGGTGACGCCGACCACGTTGAGGTGGTTCAGCGTGGCCTGCACCTTCCCCTCGCGCTGCATCCGCTCGCGGATCGAGGGTCCGGACAGCGTGAGCACCTTCAGCGCGTGCAGCGTCCCGAGCCCCCGGTGGCGGACGAGGTACACCATGGCGGTGCCGCCTGCGCCGAGCAGGCGTTCCACCTCGTAGCGATCCACCACTTGGCCGGCGTCGAGCTTCAAGCACTCTCGGGGGTCACGACTGCAGGATACCGCGAGGGGACCGGCGCGGGGGCCGACCCGCCCACGATCTCGACCTACGCGCGCTCGCCTAGAAGCACTCGACCGTCATCTTGTAGTTACCGGTGGCTCCGTACAGCCCCTCGAGGATGAACTCGAACGAGTAGTCCCCGTTCGGGTTCAACCGGTCGGTCGACCAGGTGTTGCCGCTGCCGTCCTCGAACACGCCGGCCGTGTGGTACGACGCCACGTCGCACATCTCCTCGCTCACGTCGCCGTGCAGCACCCAGTTCGCCCACTGGTCGAAGCACGACTCGAACGTGACCCGAACCACCTGATCGATCTCGCCGTCGCGGAACCCGTACACCCGCTCCGGCCCGTCGAGCGCCTCGTAGTCGCCCAACAGCGACCCGAGCTCCCCCACGAGCAGCCAATAGTCGTAGTCGTACAGGGTGGATCCGCCCTCGAGGGTGCCGTAGATCACGTCGCCGCAGCCGACCTCCTCGGTGATGCACACGCCGAGCGCGGTGCCGTACGGGGGGGTGGTGTAGTCGGCGTCGCAGTCGAGATCGGTGTCGGTGTCGGAGTCCGCGTCCGCGTCCGCGTCGGAGTCCGCGTCGGAGTCCGCGTCCGCGTCGGTGTCGGTGTCGGAATCCGTGTCCGCGTCCGCGTCCGCGTCGGAGTCCGCGTCGGAGTCCGTCTTTTCGTCCGAGCCGCCCCGCAGGAACCACTCGTCTTTACAGCCAGCGAGGACCAACAGCCACAGGACCGACCGCATCTTCACTCCCCTCGATCTCTGGGAACTGTAGCTGACCCGGCGTCTGTCCACCACGATCGTTCGTTACACCGCTCGCCGGTCAAGCGACCGGGAGGTACTTCGTGAGGCGCTCGGTCCCCGGGTGCTCGGCCGGCGTGTTCGCCGCGAGCCGCCGCGCGAGGTCGACCGCGGACGGATCGCCGCTGGTCCGGGCCACCAGCGCCCGCAGGTACACGTCGTCCCAGCTCGGTTGGGCGGCGAGTGACGCGGCGGTCGCGGCCAGCTCCAACGCCCGCGGGGTGTGCAGGCCGTCCTCCAGGTACAACGTGGCGAGCAGCCGGTGGGTGTGCAGGTCCGGGGGCTTCGAGCCACACTTCCCGGGGGTCCCGCACCCACACGCCTCGAGGCCCGCCTCGAGCGCCCGCATCGCCTGGGGACGGTGCCCGCCGGCGAGCCTCACCTCGGCGAGCAGCGCGTACAGCGGGGGCTCGCCCGGGTGTTTGCGCACGAGCTGCACCAGCACCTGCTCAGCCTCGGGCAGCGCCCCGGTCGCGTGCAGCAGCTGGGCGTACAGGAACCCGCCGACGTTCGGGTCGGTGGCGCGCAGGTCGCGCAGCACCCGCAGCGCGCCGCTCACGTCGCCGGTCTCGGTGAGCAGCTGGGCGAGGAACACCCCGCTGTGGTTGTTCCCCACCGGGTGGTGACCGTTCGCGAGGCGCGCGAACGACCGCAGCGCGCCGGCCGCCGCCGCCGGGTCGCCCAGCGCCACCGCGGCGCGCGCGCGCTCCCACTGCACCAGCGGCTGGTCGTCGGGCAGAGCGACCAGCAGCTGCAACGCCTCGTCGGGCCGGCCTTCGTCGAGCGCCAGCACCGCCTCCGCGAACGAGGCGCCGAGCGTGCCCACGCCGGCCTTGAGCGACGGCGGGTAGTTCTCGATCACCAGCGCGAGCCGCGCCGCGCGCTCCTCGGCCGACGGGTCGAACGCGGTGCCGTCCGACACCGGGTCGAGCCACGACGGGCCGCCTCCGAGGCCGAGCGGGTCGACCGCCATCAGCCGCGCGTTCTTCTCGGACTTCGCCCGCTCCTCCGCCGCGTCGCGCGCGGACCGGGTCTCGCGCAGCTCGCGCCGGGTGTTGGTGAACTGCTCGTCGAGCCCGCCGTGGTGGAACTGCTCCGCGAGCTCGAGCGCCTCTTCCGCCCGATCGTCGTCGCCCTGGCGGCCGTACTGCAGCGCGGCCTCCAGGTTCCGCTTGCACAGCTCGGTCTCGGCCGCGACCTGCACCTCGCGCGCGCCCGGGATCGTCAGGTCGAGCACCTCGAGCCGGGCGAACTCGGCCCGCCCGTCGGCGACCATCTGGCGCGCGCGCTCCAACCGCTGCTCCGGACTCGGGAACAGCCAAGACCACAGTCCCATCAGACCTCCGCCTCGATCGCGTCGTCGTCGTACGTATCCGAGTCCGGGTCGGACTCCTCGTCGGACTCCTCGTCGAGCTCCTCGAGGTCGTCGTCGAACTCGCCCTCGTCGTCCACGTCGGCCTCCATCCCGGCGAACTCGTCGGGGGGGCCCCACCGCCGGAACTCGCGCAGGGTGACGAGCGACCGCGGGAGGATCCGGTCGACGTACAGCACGCCGTCGAGGTGATCACACTCGTGCTGCAGCACGACCGCGCCGAACCCCTGCACCTCGAGCGTCTTCGGGGTCCCGTCGCGGTCGAGCGCGTCGACCCGCACGTGGTCGGGGCGCTCGACCAGCCCGCGCATCCCCTCGACCGACAGGCACCCTTCCCAGGTGCGGCGGGTGGTGTCCGACAACACCGTGATCACCGGGTTCACGAAGAACTCCGGACCGCGCTCGTCGGTCAGCGACAGCACCACGATCCGCAGCGGCGTGTGGACCTGCGGGGCCGCGAGGCCGGCGCCGTCGTACTCGGCCATCGTGTCGAGCAGATCGTCCATGAACTGCTGGACCTTCGGCGAAGCGAGCTGCTCCGCCGTGAGCTCCTGCGATTGCATCCGCAGCACCGGGTGCCCGACCTGGGCAACCTTGAGGATGGCCATCGAACCCCCAGACGCCGTTGAGTAACAATCGGGCTACGGGAGCGCGATGGTGTGGTTCGCGGTGGCGCGCGCGGCGCCGGACCTCGAGACGGGCGACGACGCCCCGCCCGCGCCGGGCGCGTCGCTGGTGCTGCTGTACGCGGGCGAGCACGGCGGCGAGCTCGGCCCGTGTGGGTGCGAAGGGTGGCCGCGGGGCGGGCTCGGCGCGCTCGCGACCGCCGCGGGCGTGGTGCGGGCGGAGGGCGCCCCGACGCTGGTGCTGAACCCGGGCGGCTGGCTGTCGGCCGAGGCGACGTTCGGGGAGCTGTCGGAGGCCGCGATCGCGCGGAACCTGGTGTTTCACCGGGCGCTGTACGAGTTCGGGTTCGACGCGGCGAACGTCGGGTGGCGCGAGCTGCCGTCGGTGGCCCTCGGGCCACACCCCGGGCTGGTCTCGGCGACCCACCGCGCCCCGGAGCTGCCGGTGGCGCGGTACAAGCGGTTCGAGCTCGACGGGCTCGACGTGGCGGTCACCGGGGTGTCGCGCGACGGGCTGCCGTACCTGCGCCCGCCGGGGACCGCGATCGTGGACCCGGTGGAGGCGGTGCGCTCCCTCGTCGCCACGGTCGACGCCGACGTGTGGGTGGTGCTCGCGTACGAGGTCGAGCGCGACGTGCCGGCGATCGCCCGTCTGCCCGGGGTGGACGTGGTGATCGACGCGGCCGATCACCCCGAGCGGTGGCCGCCGGAGGCCGTCGGGGACGCGGTGTGGGTCCGGAGCACCGCCCAAGGCAAGGCGATGGGCGAGCTGCGGCTGTGGATCGAGCGCGGCGCGATCGTGCGCGCGGTGGAGCGTCAGGTGCCGCTCGGGCCGGACGTGGTGCCGGATCCCTCGGTGGAGCGGATCCGCCTCGGCCGCTGAGGGAACAGCGGCAGCTGGGCGCGCTCGACCACACAGTACGCGCCCCGCTCGCGGATCTCCGCCTCGCGCGACGCCGGGGCGCGCACGATCGCGCCGGGCGACACCCGGTCGAGCCCGCCCCCTCCGCAGGACGGAGTCCGAGGAGCGACGAGGAGGTCGATCAGCGGGCGGGTGGGCAGGTCGACGAACCAAGACCGAGCGGCGGCCCCGAGCTCCCACCGGGCATACCCCTTGGTCTGGTCGGCCTCGCCGAACGAGGTGCGCTCGGTGCTGCCCGGGCACACGATCTCGGCCCCGCCCACCCGGACCACCTGGCGCGGGTGCAGGTGCCCACACGCCACCGGCCCGACCCACCGGGGCAGGTGCTGCTCGCCGACCGTCTCCTCGGGCCGACCGACCCGGAACGTGAACCCGGGCACGCGGTGGCCGGCGAACGACTGGTGCGCGACCAC
>JBEBJC010000545.1:0-5763 GCA_040080105.1 Myxococcota bacterium | reverse complement strand
CGATCAGGCGTGGCCGCTCGGGACCGGCCCGTTCCGGTTCGCCGAGCGCCCCACCGGAGAGCGGCTCGAGCTGGTGGCGCACCCCGGGTACTGGGGCCGCGACGTCCACGGCCAGCCGCTGCCGTACGCCGATCGGCTGGTGGCGGTGACCGTGCCGGTGGCCGACGCCCTCGCGCAGCTCGGCACCGGGGGGCTCGACCTGTTCGGCCCGATCGACCGGGCGAGCCTGGGGGACGCGGCGCTGCGGGTGACCGGGCCGTCGCTCGGCTGGTGTGGGTTCAAGGGCTTGCTGTTCCCCGGGGATGGGCTCCCGGCGGACCTGCGGCGGGCGATCGCGCGCGGGCTCGACCGGGCGGCGCTCGCGCGCGGAGTCGACGCGGCGGAGTTCGACCCGTCGGATCGTCACCTCCTCCCGGAGCACCTGGGGTACGAGCCGCTCCTCGCGGACGAAGGCCTTCCGCTGCGCGGGGAGCCGCTGGGTCGGCCGGTGGTCGTGGGCGCGTTCGCGTCCGACGCGGGGCTCGCCGACGACGTGTGCGCCCAGCTCGCGGCGCTCGGGATCCCGGCCCGGGCCGCTCGGTTCAGCTCGCAGAGCCTGCAGCGGGTCGAAGCCGAGCGCGAGGATCTCGCCGACGTACTGGTGGTCGAGATCGTGAGCCGGGTCGTGGGCCTCGACCCGTTCCCCCTCCTGCGCGACCAGCTCCAGATGATCCGTTCCACCGGGACCCCCGCGGCGGTGGCCGATCAGCTGCTGGAGCAGGCGGCGGCGACCGACGATCGCGCGGCGCGGATGCGGTCGTACCGGGAGCTCGAGCGCGCCTGGCGCGCCGATCCGAGGTTCGTGGTGCTCGGCACCCTGCGCCCGGCGCACCTCACGCCGTCGATGGTGATCGCCCGCGGGGTCGGAGGGCTGTGTGGACCGGAAGATCGGTGGGTCGGACCGTACCCCCCGTCGTTCGCCGGGGTGTGGCTCGAACGGTGAGGCCGCAGGCGAGCCTACCGCCGGAGTCACCGACAGGTTAAGGATGCGCCGGCCCACTTCCAGGAGGTCCGGTGACTCCGGAGGAGCTGTTCTACAACTTCCCCGAGCCGGTGCCCGCGACATGCTGGCGCTTGCGCGATCTGGTGATCGAAGAAGCCCCCGACGCGGTCGAGGCGGTGCGCCCCCGCTGGCGGTTGCTCGGGTTCGATCTCCGGCGGTACTTCTGCGCGGTCGCGCCGCAGAAGGACCACGCCCGACTGCTGTTCGAGTTCGGCGTCGAGCTCGACGATCCCGAGCGACACCTGCTCGGTAGCGGCACGCAGGTCCGCTACCTCAGCTTCGATCGCCCCGACGCGATCGACGAACAGGTGGTCCGGCGGTTCCTGCGGCTGGCGATCGAGAACCAGTCGGGCGGATGACTCAGAGGTCGATGAACCAGGTGTCCCGGGTGTCGCAGGCGGTGGCGTTGAACCGCCCCGACAGTTGGTCGTCACCGCCGAAGTCCACGTCGAACCTCCCGGCCAGGACTTCGCCGTCGTCGGACAGCTCGAGCTCGAGCTCCCCGTCCTCGCCGTCCTCGCCGGTCGCCGCGAGCAGGTCGCCGTCCAGGCAGGCCTCCTCACACGCGGCCTGGTCGTGGATCGCGCGGGTGTCCCAGGTGGAGAACGAGGCGGTGAACTCCGCTTCGTTCAGCTCCTGGTCGTAGTCGAACATCCCGTCGACCCCGTCGGACACGTTCGCGACCAACGTGGTGGTCCAGTACTCGTCCTCGCGCAGCCCGTGCTCCTCCGCGACCGGAACCAGCTCGTCGCAGATCTCGTCGCAGCCGAAGTCGTACGCGTCCGACACGTCGGAGACGGTCTCACACCCGTCCGGGAAGTCGGTCAGCACGATGACCTGGTAGTCGAACGAGCCCAGGAACGGGATCGAGATCTCGATCGTGTCGAAGTACGCGTCCCGCGCCCCGCCGACCGGATCACCGTCGATCTGCCCGTTGAGCCTCGCCGGGCCGCAACCCGCCGCGATCGCCCACATCCACGCCACGTGCCTCGTCATTGTCGTCACCCCAAGGTGGTGAGCCAGCGCAGGGCCTCGGCCGAGGTCCATCCCTTGCGCCGCGCGTAGTCTTCCCGTTGATCGGCCCCCACCGTGCCGATCCCGAAGTACCGGGCGGCGGGGTGGGCGAAGTACAAGCCCGAGACGCTGGCCGCGGGCCACATCGCGCACGACTCGGTGAGCTCGATGCCGGTTCGAGCGGCGGCGTCGAGCAGCGACCACAAGGTGCGCTTCTCGGTGTGGTCTGGCTGCGCCGGGTACCCGGGCGCAGGGCGGATCCCCTCGTACCGCTCCTTGATCAGGTCCTCGATCGGCAGGTGCTCGTCGGGGGCGTAGCCCCAGTAGTCCCGCCGGACCTGCTCGTGCAGCCACTCGGCCGACGCCTCCGCGAGCCGGTCGGCGACCGCCTTCAGCAGGATCGCGTCGTAGTCGTCGTGGGACTGCTCGAACCGACGCACCACCGGATCGATCCCGATGCCGTAGGTGACCGCGAACCCGCCGAGCCAGTCCACCGGACCGTCGACCGGACCGAGGAAGTCGGCCAGCGCCGTACACTCCGGCAGGTGCGCCTGCTGCTGCCGCAGGGTGTGCAGCACGGCTCGCCGCTCGGTGCGCGACGCGTCGGTCCACACGACGATGTCGTCGCCCTCGCGGTTCGCCGGGAACAGCCCGACCACCGCGGTCGCCTCGAGCCACCGCTCGGACCGGATCCGGTCGAGCATCGCGCGGGCGTCGGCGAGCAGCTTGGTGGCCTGCACGCCGTACGTCGCGTCGGACAGGATCCGCGGGTAGGTGCCGCGCAGCTCCCACGCGTGGAAGAACGGGGTCCAGTCGATGCGTTCCACCACCGCGTCGAGCGGCGGCACCACGCTGTGCAGGCCCGGCTTGCGCGGGGTCCGGATCACGGGCTCGAGTCGCGGCGCGGCGGCCCGGGCGTCGGCGAGGGAGCGCAGCGCCACCGCGCGCTCCTTGCGGGAGGCCCGCAACGCCTCGTACTCGGCGGCGATGCCGGCGACGTACCCCGCGCGCTGGGTCTCGCTGGTGAGCGCCGACGCTACCCCGACCGCGCGGGACGCGTCGATCACGTGCACCGTCGGCCCGCTGTACACCGGGGCGACCTTCAGCGCGGTGTGTGCCCGGCTGGTGGTGGCGCCGCCGATCAGCAGCGGCAAGGTGAACCCCTGCTTCTCCATCAGGTCGGCCACGTACACCATCTCGTCGAGCGACGGGGTGATCAACCCGGACAGGCCGACCAAGTCGGCCTCGTGCTCCCGCACCGCGTCGAGGATCCGCTGCGCCGACACCATCACCCCGAGGTCGATCACCTCGAAGTTGTTGCACTGGAGCACGACGCCCACGATGTTCTTGCCGATGTCGTGGACATCGCCCTTCACGGTGGCCATCACCACCCGGCCCTTGCGGTCGGCGCCGCCCGCCTGCTCTGCCTCGAGGTACGGCGTGAGCCACGCCACCGCCTTCTTCATCACCCGGGCGGACTTCACCACCTGCGGCAAGAACATCTTCCCGGCGCCGAACAGGTCGCCGACGACGTTCATCCCCGCCATCAGCGGCCCCTCGATCACCGAGATCGGGCGGCCGAGGGCGGCGAGCGCCTCGGCGGTGTCCTGGTCCACGTGATCGGCGATGCCGTGCACCAGGGCGTGTGCGAGCCGCTCGCCCACCGGCAGGTCGCGCCACGCCGCGTCGGCCTTCGCCTCGCGGGCCTTGCCCTTGGTCCGGCCGGCCAGCTCCAGCAGCCGCTCGGACGCGTCGGGGCGCCGGGCGAGCACCACGTCCTCCACCCGCTCGCGCAGCTCGGGCTCGATGTCGCCGTACAGCGGGAGGGCCCCTGCGTTGACGATGCCCATGTCCATCCCGGCGCGGATCGCGTGGTACAGGAACACGGTGTGGATCGCCTCACGAACGGCGTTGTTCCCACGGAACGAGAAGCTGACGTTGCTCACGCCCCCGCTCACCCGCACGCCGGGGAACCGCTGCTTGATCGCGGCGGTGGCCTCGATGAAGTCGAGCGCGTACCGATCGTGCTCCGACATCCCGGTCGCGATCGCGAACACGTTGAGGTCGAGCACGATGTCCTGCCGGTCGAACCCGACCTGTTGCTCGAGGATCCGCAACGAGCGCTCGGCGATCTCGAGCCGGCGCTCCACGGTGTCGGCCTGGCCCCGCTCGTCGAACGCCATCACGATCACCGCGGCGCCGTACTTCCGAACCGTCCGCGCCTGCTGGACGAACGCCTCCTCGCCTTCCTTGAGCGAGATCGAGTTCACGATGGGCTTGCCCTGAACGCACTTGAGCCCGGCCTCGATCACCCGGAACCTGGAGCTGTCGAGCACCACCGGGACCTTCGCGATGTCCGGCTCGCTGCCGATCAGGTGCAGGAACCGCGTCATCGCGGCCTCACCGTCGAGCATCCCTTCGTCCATGTTCACGTCGATCAGCTGGGCGCCGTTCTCGACCTGCTGCCGCGCCACCCGGGTCGCGGTCTCGTAGTCCCCGTTGCGGATCAGCTCGGCGAACTTCGCCGAGCCGGTGACGTTGGTCCGCTCCCCGATGTTCACGAACAGCTGCGAGCCGTCGATGGTGCACGGCTCGAGCCCCGACAGGCGCAACGCGGGGGGCGCGACGGGGCGCTGGCGCGGCGGCAACCCGCGCACCGCCGCAGCGATCGCGCGCACGTGGTCGGGGGTGGTGCCGCAGCAGCCGCCGACGATGTTCACCTGGCCGCCCTCGGCCAGCTTCCGGATCACCGCCGCCATCGACGCCGGGGTCTCGTCGTACCCGCCCATCTCGTTCGGCAGGCCCGCGTTCGGGTACACGCTGACGTACTCGCCGGCGACCCGCGACAGCTCGGCCGCGAACGGGGCCATCTCGTCGGCCCCGAGCGCGCAGTTCAGCCCCACGGCGAGCGGGCGCGCGTGTGACACCGAGCGGTAGAACGCCTCGGTCGTCTGCCCCGACAACGTCCGGCCGGAGCGGTCGGTGATCGTGCCGGAGATCAGCACGGGGACGGGCTCGACCTGCTCGAACAGGTCGAGGATCGCGTAGATCGCGGCCTTCGCGTTCAGCGTGTCGAAGATCGTCTCGACCAGCAGGACGTCGGCGCCGCCGTCGAGCAACCCCCTCGCCGCGTCGCGGTACGCCGCCGCGAGCGCGTCGAACGTGACGTTGCGCGCACCGGGGTCGTTCACGTCGGGCGAGATCGAGCCGGTGCGGTTCGTGGGCCCGAGCGCGCCGGCCACCCACCGCGGCACCCCGTCGCGCGCCACCGCGATGTCCACCGCCTCTCGGGCGATCCGGGCCGCGGCGAGGTTGATCTCGTACGACAGCGCTTCCGTGCCGTAGTCGGCCTGGCTCAGCGCGTTCGCGTTGAACGTGTTGGTCTCGATCAGCTCGGCGCCGGAGGCCAGGTACTCGAGGTGCACCTCCCGCACCACGTCGGGGCGGGTCAGGCACAACAGGTCGTTGTTCCCCTTCAGGTCGCGGGGCCAGTCGGCGAACCGCTCGCCGCGGAAGTCGGCTTCGGTCAGCCCGTAGCCTTGGAGCATCGACCCCATGGCTCCGTCGATCACCACGATGTGGTCGGCGAGGGCTTCGTGCAGTCGGGCGATGCGGGTCGGGCGGTCGGTCACTCGGCCTCCGACGGGTTGCCGTAGCCCGGTCTGCGGTGGGGGTCCAATGGGCGCGGGGGCCACAGCGGGCTAAGG
>JBEBJC010000544.1:0-5765 GCA_040080105.1 Myxococcota bacterium | reverse complement strand
CTCCGTGGTCGAACGTTCGTTACAACCACGGAGGACGCCGAGGCACACGGAGGCGTCGCCGCCGCCGCCGTATAGTCGGCCTTGGACGAAGTGGCTCAGGCGTCCGGATCGAATGGCGATCGACCAGGCTGGCATGATCAGGCCTGGAACCACACGCTGGTCACACAAGTACACCAAAGCCACCAGGACATGGTCGCCTCCATCATCGTTGGAACGCAGGCGGAAGCTACAACCCGAACATGACGGTCGGTCCGTGCGCGACCACAGTGGCGGGGCCACCGATCGGGATCGGGACGATTCGGTTGTCGCGTGCAGGGGACAACACGTACGCGGTCCCGTCTTCGACGAACACCGGCCCGGTGGAGGTGCTGTGCCAGCCTTGCGGGTAGCTCCGCTTGGTGAGTCCCGCCGCGCCCCCTTCGACCGGCACCAGGACGATGTCGGTCAGGGAACCGTCGGCGCCGTACAGCTTGACGCTGGCGAGCAGGTCCCGCACGCCGTCGCCGGTCCAGTCGACGACGGTGGCCGACAGCTCCTGGAGGGCGGGGTCGATGTCGATCTGCTGTCCGCTGGTCACGACGTACGAAGGCTCGGAGCCGATCGGGGCGGTGCTGCCGAAGGTGACGGGTCCGAGTCCGATGCCGAGGGGGTCGTGGGTGACGAAGTCGCCGAAGCCGTCTCCGTTCTGGTCGCCGACGCCGATGAACCCGCCGCGGGCCTGGCCGATCATCGTGACCTCACCCGACGCGGGGAGGGAGAACACGTAGCCCCAGCACCACCCGAACGGCCAGGAGTTGTTGGATCCGGTCCAGATGTCGACGCGCCCGTCTCCGTCCAGGTCGGGCACGGGGTTGAGCTCCTGGGGGCTGGTCGTCGGGTTCGCGGGGTCGTCACAGGCCCAGTCGAGGGTAAGGTCCGGCTTCTGGGCCATCAGATCGCCTTCCCAGCGCGACATCGGGCCGAACTTGATTCGGGTCTCCAACAAGGAGGTGTGGTCCGGAAGCGTCAGATCGAGGATCCCATCGAGATCCACGTCGACCAGGGTGGCGTCGAGCGCCAGGCCTGCCTGCTTCTCGAGCGCCCCGGACAGCGGACCGAGCAGGAGCTGCGTGCTCTCCCCATACATGATCTGGACGTCGACCACTCCGTCTCCGTCCGCGTCGCCGAACGTCATGCCGTAGTAATCGCGTACGGTGGCGATCTCGTCGCCCGGCAGCACCATGTCCCGGTTCAGCGGACCCGCGACGATCAGCGCGGTGATGTCGTGGCTCGGATCGACTGGCCCCCACACGGTGATCTCGGCGTCGCCGATTCCGTCACCCGTGACGTCGCCGATCGGTCGGGGTGCGATGTCGAGGGTGTAGCCGTCGACCCCCCTCCACCCGACCGCGATGTCGCTCGGGTCGCTCACCGGGGTCGCGGGGACGGTCTGCGCGAATGTGCCCTGGGCGGGATCTACCCCGCCCCTGGGTGCGGGATCCGGCGTCGAGCAGCCCGTCACCAGCATGGCCAACAGCCCACGAGGGTTCCACGACATCGGACCTCCCACTTGCCAGTCTATCCCTCCCTAGCAAGAGTCGTGCCTGAAACGATCTTGACAAACAGCGCCCAGCGCCCACTTGCCAGGCCTTCCCGGTCAGTGGGCCATGCCGAAGTCGATTCGAGGGCGAGCGCGCTGGCCAACCCGGCCGCCGAACCCCTCCGACCTCCGCGGCGAATCCGCGGTCGAGGATTGCGACCGGTGACCGGTCACCGCCCGAGTCGGCGCTCGAGGGCTGCCCGGATCGCGGCGGAGGGGGCCCGCGCGAGCGCCTGCTCCCGGTGTCGCCGCGCTTCGTCCGGGTGGCCGGCGCGGCGATGGAGATCCGCCAGCACCGCCGACAACACGTACGAGCCCTCGAGCGACGGAGGGGGCGAGAGCAGCACCTCGAGGCCGCGTTCCGGGCCGCGCCACTCGGCCAGCGCGACCGCCCGGGCCACCGTGTGGAGCGCCGAGGGGGCCACCCGCTCCAGGTGCTCGTAGCCCTCGACGATGCGGTCCCAGCGAGTCTGCGCGAGCGACGGCGCCAGACAGTGCTCGGCCGCGATGCCGGCCTCGGCGTGGTACCGCGAGAACCCGTCGCCCTCGGCCGACCGCGCCAGCCAGGTGAGCCCGAGGCCGATCTCCCGCGGGTCCCACAGCGCCCGGTCCTGCTCGTCCAGCAGGACCGAGCCGTCCCCCTCCAGCCGCGCCGGGATCCGCGCCGCGTGCAGGTGCATCAGCGCCACCAGCGCGAACGTCTCCGGCGTCGCGCCCGCCGGGTGCCGGGCCAACACCCCCGCGAGCCGGAGCGCCTCGTCGCACAGCTCGCGCCGGATCACGCCGTCGGGGTGGGGCGAGTGGTGGCCCTCGGTGAACAACGTGTACAGCACGAGCCGGACCGCCGGCAACCGGGCGCGCAGCTGGGCGCTGGTGAGCTCGGCCTCCGCGAGGTCCGGCGCCTGCCGGAGCCGGGCGCGGGCCCGCCCGAGCCGCTTGTACACGTTCGCCTCGGTCAGGGACAGCCGAGAGGCGATCTCGCGCACGTCGAACCCACACAACGTCTTCAGCGCCAGCACCAGCTGCGACTCGACCGGCAGCGCCTCGTCGCAGCACACGAACAACATCCGCAGCAGGTCGTCTCCGAGGTCGCCGGACAACGAGGCGGGGGCGTCGTCGGTCCACTCTGCCGTCGAGCCGCGCGCGTGCTCGGCGGCGAGCTCGCCCCGCCTGGCCCCCCGGCGGACCTCGCCGACCAGCTTGTGGTGCGCCACCCGGTACAGCCACGCCGTCGGGTTGTCCGGCACCCCGGCGCGAGGCCACGACTCAAGGGCGGCCACCAACGACGACTGGACCGCGTCCTCGATCACCTCGAGGTGCCGGGCGCCGACGCGGCGGACCAGCAGCGCCACCAGGCGGCCGTACCCGTGCCGGAACGCGGCGTCGGCGAGCGGAGAGATCATCCGGGCGTGTGGATCTCGAGCACCTCGACCGCCGACCCCGGGCCGACGAGCCCCGGGCACGCCCGGGCGATCGCCACCGCCTCGTCGAGCGTCGGCGCCTCCACGATCATGTAGCCGCCGACGAGCTCCTTCACCTCGACCAGCGGACCGTCCGCCAGTCCGCCGTCCGCGGTCGCCACCCGGCCTGCGCCGAGGCGGCCGCCCAGGTCGACCAGCTGGGACCGAAACTGCTCTCGCCACGCGTCGAACTTCGCGTACATCGCCTGCAGTTGTGCGGGCGACGGGCGCTCGCCGGCGGTGGGGGTGGGGACGGCTCGCTGCAGGCACAGGTACTTCGGCATCGGCTCTCCAGGTTGACCTGTATGTCGCCCCAGGCCCCGAGTTTTGGACACCCTATGGGTGGATGTCGCCCGAAGTGTTGTCGGCGTACGTCACGTCGGTGAGCGTCGGCGAGCCCTGCTCGACCCACAGGCCGTACGCGCTGCTGTCGTGCAGGAACGCGGACGTCACCGTCGGGGACGGGCCGTCGATCCGGAGGTTCGCCTGGTTGTAGAACCCGGCGAAGCCGATGTCCACGTGCTCGAGCACGCACTGGGCGTCGACCGCGCCGTCCCAGATCGACACCCCGCCCCACGCGCCCGGCACCCCGCTGAGCGCGGTGAAGGTCACCGGCTCCGCGGCGCTGCCGAGGGCGAGCAGCCCGCCGGATCCGCCGTAGTACGAGACGTACAGCCCGAAGTCGTCGCCGAACGCGAGCGTCGCGCCGGCCTCCACCGTGAGCACCGCGGTGGTGGCGTCACTCTCCACGTACAGATCGGTCATCACTGCCCACGGGACCCCCAGCGCGCGCCAGGTGGTGTCGGCGTCGATGTCCAAAGCGCCCGCCACCTCGACCCGATCGAGGTCGTTTCCGATGAGGGCTGCGTCCGCCGGGATCGAAGATCCGCCCATCGGGGTGACCCGGCCCGACACCGCCGAGTCGGTCACCACCAGCGCGGCGCTCCCTTCGCCGAACCCGCCCGAAGCCAGGTCGAAGCCGTACTCCTCCGACCCGCGGATCGTCAGGTGATCGGCGACGACCTCGGCCGACTGGGCGACCAGCGCCGCGCTCAGGTACACCCCGCCCGCGCTCGCGATCGTGGTGTGGCGCAACACCGCGGAGGCGTCGATCGTGTGGTCGTACAGGGCGATCCCGGCCCACTCCCCCCGCTGGTCCGCGACCCCGTCGAACAGGACCGGGTCCGCCTCGGTCCCGTTCGCCACGAGCCCGCCCGAACCTCCGCTGTACGACACGTACACCCCAGCGCCAGCGGCGAACCGCACGTGCGCGCCGGGGTCGAGCGTCCACACCGCGCCGGTGGGTGACTCGACGTACAGGTCCCCGTCGACGAAGTACGGGACCCCGAGGTCGCCCCAGGTGGCGTCCTGGTCGAGGTCGCCGTGCTCGACCACCAGCAGCGGCACGTCCACCGCGGTGAACGCTGCCCCGGCCTCGGGGACCGAGTCGGCGCTCGCGGCCGACACCGTGCCCGGGCGCTCTGCGTCCTCGACCGTCAGGTCCGCGCTGCCCGGGTCGAACCGAGCCCCGTCGAGCAGGCGGATCCCGTCGCCCTCGGCGCGGGTCACGGTGAAGTCCTGCGCGAGCAGCGCGCCGCCGTACTGGGTATACGCCCCGTCGGTGAACACCCCCCCAGCGTCCTCGATCGACGCGTGCGCCAGCGTGATCGGGCCGCTCGGATTCGTCACGTGCACCCCGGCCCACGAACCGCGGGTCGCCGCGGTGGCGCTGTGGATCCGGACCGGGTCGGACGAGGTCCCGCCCACGACGAGCGCTCCACCTCCGCCGGTGTACCCGACGTACACGCCGTAGTCGTCGTCCACGATCACCTCGGCGCCGGCCTCGATCCTGAGAGTGGCCCCGTCGACGTACAGGTCGCAGGTGACGTGGTGCAGGCCCGGGCCCCACACCTCGTCGACGCCGACGGTGCCGCAGTGCACGCTCGGGTCGGTGTCGGTGTCGGTGTCGGTGTCGGCGTCGGCGTCGGCGTCGGCGTCGGCGTCGGCGTCGGCGTCGGCGTCGGCGTCGGTGTCGGTGTCGGTGTCGGTGTCGGTGTCGGTGTCCGGCTCGTCCTTGTCGCCGGTGCACGCGGCGAGGGTGAGGACGACGCCGAGGATCGTGCGGTGTGCCAATGTTCCTCCTCGTTCGATGGCCCGAGCGGGCCCCCGCTGAACGTAGAGGGACGGCGGCGTCGGCGTGGTTCCAAGCTGTACCGGACGGTACCGCTCACGGGATCGAGGTCACCACCTCCGCCACCGTCTCCGGGGGGGTGCCCACCGCCGCCAGCATCGCGTCCAGCGCGGCCGCTTCGGCGGTGCCCGCCGCCGCGAGCTCGGCCGCCCACCGCGCCGACAGCGGCTGGTACACCAGCGTCGTGGTCAGCGTCAGCGGCCCGACGGCCCCGGCCAGGTCCAGGTCCAGGTGCGCCGTGTCCGTCCCCGGCGCGAAGTCGGCGTCGGCCGCTGTCCCCACCGGCGGGACCGCCGCGGCCTGCGGGGTGCTCGGATCGAACCCGATCGGCAACAGGCGGTCGTCCTTGACCCAGCCCGCGGCGCGGGTCAGCGCCCAGGTCGGCTGGCCGTCGCTGTCGGCGAGCACCCCCTCCCACACCTGGGGTGTGTCGGTGACCGTGTCGAGGTGAGGGGTGACCGGGCCCCCGGCCCGCTCGCTCGGCAACACCGCGCCGGCCTCGTCCACCAGCCGGCCGCGGACGTCCCACCCGCCC
>JBEBJC010000543.1:0-5767 GCA_040080105.1 Myxococcota bacterium | reverse complement strand
CCGGGTACCTGCGGGGGGCGTCGGGCGGGTGGTTGCGGCCCGGCACCACCGGCCCGGTCGGCCTGTGGGGCCCGGGGGAGCTGCTGTACGGGTGGGGCAGCCGGTGGGTCGAGCGCCGGATCGCCCTCGGCGGCGCGGAGGGCGCGTGGGCGCTGATCGCGGACCCGCCGTCGTTCGAGGTGTTCGAGGCCGAGGTGCTGGAGGACCTCGGCAGCGAGTTCGCCCACCCGCCGTGGCCCTCGCCCACCGACGCCGACGCCGCGTGTGGCGCGGTGGGGTCGGCCTCCGGCGGCCTGTCGCGCCGGTTCGGCGGGCCGACCCACCGCAACGACCCGAACTACCCGTGGTGGCCGGGCTCGTACCAGGACTGGGAGCTGGTCGCGTACCTCCGCACCGTCACCTCGTGGCGGTGCGCGAACGGCGTCGAGTTCGTCGCGATCGACGCGGTGGGCGCGGGGCCGTTGCTCGCGGGGCGAACGATCGAGGCCGATCGGGTCCGCAGCCGCGACGGGGTGGTGTGGATCGACGACCGCGGCATCGACCGGTGGGAGTCGTCCGGAGACGCGCACCACGTGGTGATCTACCCGAACCGCCACCACCTCGGCGTGGCGCGCGCCCGCAGCGCGCTCCGGGCGCTGGGTCGGTCGGACGGCGAGCCGTATGACGGCTGGTAACCGAGGTGATCCGATCACACCCCACCCGGGGCCGAGGAGACGGGCGAGGTGAACATGATCGGGTGGCTCGCAGCAGCGGCGATGGCGGGGGGAGAGGCGGCAGACCGGCACACGGACGCGCACGCGCCGGCCAAGCCTGCGGCCTCGTCCAGCAAGAGCAAGTCGACGTCGTCGTCCAAGGCGAAGGTGGTGGAGCACGCGGCCCCCCACTGGACCTACGAAGGAGACGAAGGGCCGTCCCACTGGGGCGAGCTCGCGCCGGAGTTCGAGACCTGTTCGTCGGGGCACGCGCAGACCCCGATCGACCTGAACACCCGGTACGCCGAGTCGGTCGGCCTCGACGACGCGGTGTTCCACTACCACCCTGTGCCGGCGAAGATCGTGAACAACGGGCACACCATCCAGGTGAACCTCGAGGTGGGCAACGCGATCGAGATCGACTCGACCTACTACGAGCTGGTCCAGTTCCACCTGCACACCCCGAGCGAGCACCGGGTCAACGGCAAGCCGTACCCGATGGAGCTGCACCTGGTGCACAAGGACGCCGCCGGCCACCTCGCGGTGATGGGCGTGTTCGTCACCGAAGGGGAGGAGAACCAGGCGCTCGCGTCGGTGTTCGACAACATGTCGGGGAAGGTGGCCCAGGAGAAGGCCCTGTCCGACGCGTACGACCCGGCCGCGATCCTGCCCGAGGACCACCGGTTCTTCCGCTACACCGGCTCGCTCACCACGCCCCCGTGCAGCGAGGACGTTCGCTGGATGGTGCTCGGCGCGTCGATCTCCGCCTCGGCCGAGCAGATCGAGAAGTTCCACGGGCTGTTCGAGAACAACGCCCGCCCGGTGCAGGCGCTGAACGGTCGCACCGTGCTGGTCGACGCCACGCCGTGACCGGTCACTCGTCCGGGTCGTCCTGGTCGCGCTCTTCGCCGGTCACCCCGCCGCCGTCGCTCTCGATCTCGTCGAGCAGGCGGCGCCACATCCGCCAGAACCACGAGCCGACCACGTCCTCCGGCAGCGGGATCCGCTCCTCCCCGTCGGCGCAGTCGGACAACGACTTCACCCACAGCCGCTCGAGCCGCGCCTCGCGGAGGTAGTGGGCGGCGAACAACAACATCACGTCCACGTGCTCGCCGCGGCGGTCGGGCTCGGCCCGCATCGCCTGGCGCATCGAGTGGTGCAGCGTGATCACGTGCTCGAGGATCAACGTCTGGATCGACGGGGTCTTCGTGCCAGGGGGGCCGTACCAGCTCACGTGCGCGTGGGTGGTCCACGCCTCGCGCACCTGCTCGAGCACGACCGTGACCTCCTCGACCGGTCGCTCGAGCTCCTTGGCGATCCACTTGTGGGTCGACGACTTGCCCGCCCACCCGAGCAGCGGCGACAGCACCGCGCGCATGTGCCGCGGCACGTCGTACAGGTCGAGGTCCTCCGGCCGGACCATCGGCCCGTCGGCCCGCCGGTCGCGGTCGAGCCCGGCGAGCAGGGCCGCGTACAGCTGGCGGGTCATCGCGGTCGCCCGCGGCAGCGCGAGCGCGTCGAACACCTTCTCCGGGGTGCCGCGGACCCCGAGCGCCCCGTTCGGTCCGACCCGCAGCCACGCGCGCCAGTCCGCGCCGTCGGGCGGCAGCGGGCGGGTGAGCCACGCCGCCGCGGTGTACGGCGTGCCGAGGTCGGTGATCACCGCGTAGCCGTACGACCGCCACTGATCGAGCCGCAGGAAGTGCCCGAGCCCGCGCCGCGGCAACAGGGTGACGATCTCCTCCAGCAGCTCACCCACCTCCTCGTCGTCTGCGCCGACGCCGCGGGCGAGCCGGCTGCGCAAGCCCCGGTCGACCGTGCGGCTCTGCAGCGACCCGGGCCCGCTGTTCGGGTCCGGCGCGAGCCACGGCAGGAACATCGACGGGAGCGGCGCGTCGTCGTCGAGGTCGAGCACCAGGTACAGGTGCCCGCCGCGCCGCACCACCTCGAGCCGGCGGTCTTCGGTGCCCGGGTACAAGATCCGGCCGAGCGTCTGCGCCGCGCCGTCGGTGGGCATCGAGAAGAAGCTCCACAGCCAGTTCACCGTGCGCAGCTGCTTGAGGACCTTGCCCGCCCGGCGGTCGATCTCTTCCCGCAGCTCGTCGACCTCCCACTGCACCAGCCCCAGCACCCGCTCGTAGTGCTCGTCGGTGACCACCGGCGCGAGCACCGCGCTGCGACGGGCCGGCTCGCCCGGGTCGACCGTGCCGTCGCGCGCCGGGATCGGCAGGGTCGCCACGAAGTGTGGGGCCGAGTGCAGCGCGAGCCCGAGCGCCACCGCGATCCGCCGCGGCGTGATCGTCACCGGGGTGAGGTTCGGCGGTCGCTCGAGCGCGGACGCCACCAGCTCCACCAGCTCGACGAGCTCGCGGTCGAACGCCTGGCGGCCCGGTCCGGGCTCGGTGCGCGATCGGCGCTCGAGCTCGCGCACCAGGCGGCCCAGCAGGTCGGCTTGTGGTTCGGAGGGAGTTTCGGACACGTCCGCGACCGGGGGGTAGCACCGCGGAGGTGCGCAGGGGCACCGCGCGGTCCGCCACGATATCCAAACAGCGTGACGATTTCGACGTCGACGCGCGCTTTCTTTCACTGGGCGACCGCGGTGGTGGCCGCGTCGATCACCTGTGGCGCCGCCCCCGCGCGTGCCGCAGACGAAGAACCGGTCGAGCAGGTCACCGTGTGGAGCGAGGCGATCGAGAACGCCCGCCGCGCGGTCGAGGCCCAGGTGGTGGCGCTCGGGTACGACCGGGTGCGGGACAAGGGCGACCGAACCGTGTACCGCAACGAGCTCACGTACAAGGGCAAGGTCGTGCTGTACGACGACGGCCGGCTCGAGACGCTGCGCACCGGGCTGCGCGGGCGGAAGATGGACCCGATCCCCGGGACCCGCATCCGCCCGTACTTCTTGTGCGCGATCCAGATCACGGCCTGCGTGGACGCGGGCTCGTGGTACCTGTCGGAGCGCCGGTGGAAGCAGACCGAGGACCGCGTGGCGACCGCGACCGCGGCCCCGCTGGGGTCACTCGGAGACCGGCTCGCGGACGCTGCGGTGGCCGACCGGGTGGCCGAGCTCCCCGACCGGCTCGACGCGCTGTGGCAGCGGGGCGAGCCGCTGACCGCCGGCGACCCGCCGTTGGACACGTACCAGCTCCGCCGCCGGGCGCTGCTCGCGTTCTGGGACTCGCGCACCGAGACCGAGTGGGGCCGCTCCGTCCGGGCCACGGTCGAGGCGTTCGTCCGGGGCGAGGTTCAGCGCAGCGACCACCCGTTCACTCCGACGGAACAGGCCGCGTTCGAGCAGGCTCGTCGGTCGTCGACTCCGTTCCCGTGGGACCCTGGCGCGCGTCCACCTGAGCCTTGACCGTGCGCCAGTCCACCCCGAGCACCGCGGCCGCCGCGCGGTAGCTCCCGGTGCGGTCGTACACCGCCCGCACGTGGCGCGACACCACCTCCGCCAGCGACCGATCGGTGGGGGCCGCCGCCGGTGCGCCGGGCTCGGGTGGCCCGCAGGTGCCCTGCACCAGCACGTTCCGCGCGCACTGGGCGAGCTCGCGCACGTTGCCGGGCCAGCCGTAGTCGGCGCCGCGCGAGGTGAGGATCTCGGGCTCCACCGTCGCGAGCACCTCGTCGACCGCGTCGGGCGGGACCCACCGGCCGAGCAGCGCCCGCAGGACCCGGCGCAGCTCCCCCGGGTCGGCGTCGATCCGCTCGCGCAGCGACGGCGCCTCCACCCGGTCGCCGCACAGCCGGTAGTACAGGTCGGCCCGGAACGTGCCCGCCGCGATCGCCGCCGGCAGATCCCGGTGGGTGGCCGCGACCACCTTGCCGGCGAACCGCTGCACCCGGCTGTCACCCACCGCGGAGAACGCGCGCTGCTCCAACACCCGCAGCAGCTTCACCTGCAACATCGGGTCGAGCTCGCCGATCTCGTCCAGGAACACCGTCCCGCCGCGCGGGCACAGCTGCAGCCACCCTTCGCGGTCGGCGGTGGCGCCGGTGAACGACCCCTTCTTGTGCCCGAACAGCTCACTCTCCACCAGGGTCGCCGGCAGCGCCTGCAGGTTCAGCGGCAGCAGCGTCGGGCGGTGGGCGAACCGGCGCCGCTCGGGGTCGAACGGCACATAGCCCGACAGGCCGATCGCGCGCGCCACCAGCTCCTTGCCGGTGCCGGTGGGCCCGGTGATCAGCGTGGTCACGTCGGGCATCACCCGGAACAGGAATTGGCGGTACCGCACCGCGTCGAAGCTGAAGATCGACTGCCAACACGCCGCGCGCAGCCGCGCCGACGGCATCGACCCGCCCACGATCGACGAGAAGATCGTGTCGAACGCCCGGCGGATCTGCCAGAAGCACGCGAGCAGGTGCGCCGGGGTGTCGACCGCCGGATCCGGCGGCGGGCACGGCCGGAAGAACCTGGAGAAGTCGTCGTGGTACGCCGGCCAGTCCGCGAACGCCGGCCCCGGCCCGGGCTCGGCGTCGCCGGTGCCCGCGTCGGACGGGATCAGCGGGCTGTACCGGTTGTACAGCACCATGAACACCAGCCCCGCGTACCACTCGCGGTCGGTCCGGTCGGGGCTGGCCCGGTCGACCCGCCGCAGCAGGCGAGCGAGCAGCGCCTCCGCCACCTCCCCGATCCGCGCCTGGTTCGGGTTCGCGTCGCCCTCCTCCCCGAGGCTCCAGATCGGCTCCCCGGGCACGAACGCCTTGCCGAGCGCCCCCTGCTCCCACCGGCGGCGCTCCGGCAGGAACGGGTTCACCCGCCCGAGCTCGTAGATCGCGCGGCCGACCGTCCGCTCCTCGGCCGACTGGAACACCGTCATCCCTCGAGCCTACACGAAACGTCCGTCCTCCGACAGCCGGTGCCTTGCCTGACCCGTCTCGCTACGGACCTACGCCAACCATTCGCGGCACGGGAGTTGTAATCGAGTGACACCGGAGGTCGGACGTGGTTGCACGGCTGGTGGTGACGGCGAACGCGATCGGGATGGCCACGGCGGGCGCGGGGGTGGTCCCCGGGGCGTTGGTGTGGCCAGCGTTCGCGCGGGCCGCGTCCGACGAGGGTCCGACCGGGGGCGCGG
>JBEBJC010000542.1:0-5770 GCA_040080105.1 Myxococcota bacterium | reverse complement strand
CCAGCGGCGCCGGCGAAGGCGCCGATCTCCCCGATCTCGGCGCGGCTGTCCCGCAGGGGAGCGACCCGGTCGCCCCTGTCGGCCGCGGTGCCCGAGGCCGCTCGGCAACCGCCGACCCCGCCGGTCGCCGCCGCCCGCCAGGCGCTCGAGGAGGGCTCACTCGACGACGCCGTGCGCCTGTCGCGCGAGCTCGCCGCCGGCACCCCTGCGGAGGCGCGGTGGGGACAGCTGGTCGAAGGTCAGGCCCACCTCGAGCGCGGGGACTGGGCGGCCGCGATCCCGCCGCTGCGCGCGGCAGCCGAGGCCGCCCGCGCCGACGGCGAAGGGGAGACGCTCGGCCGCGCGTTGTCGTCGCTCGGGCGCGCGCTGCACCACGCCGGCCAGTTCGACGACTGTCGGGCGGCGCTGGTGGAGGCGACCCGGGTGTGGTCCCCTCCCCCGCTCGACGCCGCCGCGATCCTCCGGCTGCTCGGCGACCTCGCGCTGCGGATGGGCGACGTGGAGACCGCGGAGGAGCGGTGGACCGAGGCGGCGCAGATCGCGCGGGACCACGGCTCCGCCGACGCCGAGGCCCGGGCGTGCCGCGGGCTGGCGAGCTGCACCACCGTGCGCGGCCACTACGCCGAGGCGCTGGACCAGCTGAACGAGGCGCTGCAGCTGCTCGACGAGACCGCCGACCCTCGGGTGGTGACCGCGCTGCTCGCCCGGCGGCTCGAGCTCGAGAGCGTGCTCGGTCGGTACGCCCGCGCGCTCGAGACCGGGGAGCGCCTGCTCGAGATCACGGTGGACGACCCCGCCGGTCGGGCCGAGGCGCTCGGTCTGCTGGCCGAGGTATTGTCGGCGTTGGGCCTCGCCGACGAGACGATCCAGGCCGCGGGCGAGGTCGCGTCGCTGATCGAGGCGATCGGGCCCCGGCCCGACCCGGGGATCCGCGCCGCACGTGCGCTTTGTGAGGTCGGCCGCCCAGCCGAGGCGCTGTCGATCCTCGACCACCTGTCGAGCACCGATCGGTCTCCGATGGACGACCTGCGCTCGCAGATCGACGCGGTGCGCGCGCGGGCGATGGCCCGGAGCGACTCCGCGGCCGCGCGCGACCTCGCGAACGACGTGTTGACCCGCCCGTCGCCGCTGCTCGCGATCCGGGCCGCCCGGATCCGGCTCGACGCCGCGCTGGCCCTGCACGAGGCGGGCGCCGACAGCGCTGCGCGCAACGCGGTGAAGCGCGGGCTGAAGTTGGTCCAGGGGTCGGGGAACAAGGGCCTGAAGCTCGAGCTGTTGATCGCGATGTACCTGGCTTCTCCCGACCACCGGGTGGTCGAGGCCGCCGCGCGCACCGCGATGCGGGTGCTCGAGGACCTGCCCCCACACGCCGCGCAGACGTTCCGCGCCCGCCCGATGATCGCGGCGGCGTTGGCCCGATACCGCGAGGCGTAGGCGCCTCACGATAGCGCTGTCAGCGGTGGCGGAGGTACTTCGCCATCCGCACGAACGCGCCGAACCCCACGTCGTCCTGGTTGGTGAGGTCGCGCTCGCTCTGAGCCGACACCCCGGCGATGAACAGCAGGTCGAGGTCCGGGCTGACCAGGTTCAGGTACAGGTCGGTGTAGTACCCGAGGCCGGAGATCTGCTCCGGCGCCCAGATCAACCGGGCCGAGGCGTCGACCGCGACCGCGCCGTCGGCGGGCTCGAGGTACACGAGCAGCCCGCCGTCGACCTGGGTGTCGCCCCCGACCACCAGGTAGTTCGCGTCCGCCGTCAGGTCGACCACCCCGCCGATGCCGGCGAGGCCCGCCGCCGGGTTCACCCGCACGTACCGATCGTCCTCGTTCGGGTGGTATCGGTATCGGCCAGTGAGCCCGAACCGCGGCGCGAGCCCGTCCGCCTCGGACCGGTACCGCGCCGAGGCGCCCACCAGGTGGTTCAGCGTGGGATCGCGGGTGTCCTGGGTGATCCCGAGCTCGATCCCGAGCTGCTGCATGCGGTCGGCGAACCGCTGCAGCCGCGGGTCGAGCGTCTCGGACCCCTGGTACCGGTACGAGCTGAACGCGTCGTACATCGCGTCGACGTGGACCGTCTCGGACGGGTCGGAGCCGACCGACAGCAGCGCGTCGACCAGGCGCGCGCCGACCGGCCCCTGGACCTCCGCGTCGACCCGGCCGGCCAGATCGAGGGCGCGCTCGAACGAGTACCGCGACTGCACCAGCGCGCCCACCCGGTCGATCGCCCCGTCGTAGGTCGCGACCTCGCCCACCGCCGACAGCTGCGCCGACGACGTCTCGTACACCACGATCGGGCCGCCGCCGGGCCGGATCACCCCCGACTCGAACCCGCGGGTGGTGAACAGGTCGGGCAACAGCCCGCCCCACACGCCGACGCGCACCGTGGGCGACGGCGCGTAAAGGGCCTGCGCGCCGTCGACGAGCCGCGGGCCGCCCCGGTACACGAGGGAGCGACCGAGGTCCACCGTCCACCGCCCGGTCAGGACCTCGACCCCGAGCTGGCGCACCTGGGACCACTCGAGCGCCGTGGCGTCACTCGCCGGGTCGACCGTGAACCGGGCGTCGACCAGCAACAGCGCGCCCGACCCCTCCCCCGGCTCGCCCGCGAGCGTCCACCGCAGGCGCTCGCCCAGCTGGAGGTCCGCGTCGGTCGCGCCTCCGAGCTCGCGCAGCGCGCTGTCGGACCAGGTCTGCACGCCGAGCGAGGTCACCGACACGTCGGGCGGCAACGCGGGCGCCTGCGCCCCCGCGACCGCCACCACCCACGACCCGACCATCAGAGGTCGCCGGCGATGTGGCACACCATACACGCGGCGTTCGACGCAGGCCCGGGCTTCTGCGAGTCGCCGTAGTGCGGATAGATGTCGTAGTGGCAGGTCTCACAGTCGTACGAGGTGAGCTCGGTCGGGTGGCAGGTCACACACGCGACGACCCACAGCGCCGGATCCTCGATCGGGGTGGCGGCGTTGTCGGTGTAGGTCCCGTGCGGGGTGCGGGCCGGGTGCTCGTAGGTGTCCTCGGCCCAGTCCCGCAGCGTGTGGCACGGCCCGCAGTCCCAGGTGAGCAGCGGGTCGGGGTCGGTGTAGTGGTCGAGGCTCGACCGGTCCGGTTCGTGGCACTGCATACACACCTGGCTGTCGGACAGGCCCTGGTGCTCGGGAATGGTGGTCGGGGTCGTGGCGGTGTCGGTCCCGATCGGGGTGCCGCTGTCGGGGGGCGTGGGCGTGGGCGTGGTGTAGGTGACGATGATCTCCCACCCGTCCTCGACGTGACAGTTCGCGCAGTCCACCCCGCTGTGGTGGTTCGGATCCGGCCGATCTTCGGTGTGGCAGTCGATACACGCGGTCGCCAGCGCGGTGGGTGCCCGATCACACCCTCGGCTCGCGCCGTGACACGACTCACACGCCAGGCCGGTGTGTTTCCCCAGGAGGCGGAACTCCGGGTTCTTCCCGCCGTGGGGGATCAGCTGGGTGCACGACAGCACACCGACGAGGGCCAGCAGCGGAACGAGCAGGAAGCGGTGCATGTTCGGCCTCAGTGAGGAAAGCGGTCGGTCGTCCAGCTCCAGACGACGTGGCAGGTCTCGCAGTCCTTGAACGTGTTGCTCTGGTGCGCCCGCACACACTGCGGGTTCGCGCACGCATACGCATCGGTCTCGTGACAGCGGAAACACTCGGTCGGGGTCGCGACGAAGCCGGTGGCGTGGCAGTCCTGACACGCCGCCAGCCGGTGTGCCCCCCGCAGGGGCCACCCGGTGGTGGTGTGTCGCCAGGAGGTGCGGAGCCAAGACATCTCGGTGTGGCAGTCTGCACACGCCGTGCCAAGCAGATTCGAGTGCGCGTCGTCGCGCGTGTGGCAGGAGGCGCAGTCGGGCTCGGCCAACCCGCGGGCCGCGCCGGCCGGGTGGCACGACTCACACGGCTCGAGCGAGTGGGCGCCGACCAGGGTGAACCCGGTGATCCCGTGGTCGTTGTCGCCGAGCCCCGCCGGGGACCACCGCGCGGCGGTGTGGCAGGTCTCGCACGGCCCCTCGTAGTGGCCCCACGGCGCGTCGTCCTGGTGGCACGCGGTGCAGGTGCTGTCGAGCCCCGCGAAGTCGCGGACCTCGGCGTGGCACTCGGCGCACGCGAGCTGGTCGTGCGCCGGCGCGAGGTCGAACCCCGTCTCGGCCACGTGGTCGAAGTCGAGCTGGTCGAACGCCTCGGTCGTGTGGCACGAGGCGCAGTCCTCGGCGGTGATCTGCTCGCTGTGTGGGTTCTCCTGGTAGTGGCAGTCGACGCAGGAGGCGTGCGGGATGTCGTTCCACTGGTAGTCGCGGTGACACAGGTTGCACTCGAGCCCGATGTGCTTGCCCGTGCGCGGGAAGTCGGTCTGGTCGTGATCGAACGCGTCGACCTCGAACCCGTCCGAGATGTGGCACGTGCTGCAGTTGGTGGGCTCGAACCGGGCGGCGTGTGCGTCCTCGTGGCACTCGTCGCAGTCGGCGTGCGGGAGGTCCGCGTACACCGCCTTCGCGCCGTCGTCGTGGCACTCCTCGCACTCCTGCTCGCGGTGCTTGCCCACGAGCGGGTACTCGGTCTGGTCGTGGTCGTAGTCGCGCAGCTGGAACGCCGCGACCTGCACCGTGTGGCAGGTGTCGCACGCGCGCGGGGCGAACTGCCTGTCGTGCAGGTCGGCGTGGCAGGTCTCGCACCGACCGAACGCGATCGGGTCGGTCTTGTCCCCCTTGTGGCACTGCTCGCAGTTCACCGAGGTGTGCTCGCCCTCGAGCGGGTACTTCGTGAGGTTGTGGTTGAACCTCTGCACGATCCAGGTCGAGGCGTTCGGGTGGCAGTCTTCGCACGCTCGCTCACGGAACCCGGCGCGGTGCGGGTTCACGTGGCAGCTGGTGCAGGTGTCGAAGTCGAGCGGGACGAACCGCGCGTCGACGTGGCAGCTGTCACACGCCACCTCGAGGTGCAACCCGTCGAGCAGATAGTCCGCGTCCTGGGTCGAGGTGTGGTCGAACACCGACGCCGGGAGCGTGCCCGGGTCCCAGTCGCGCGCGTCGTGGCAGCTGTCGCACTTCGCCAGCAGGTCGCGCTTGCTCTGGTCCTTGCCGTGTGGATCCTTGTGGCACGACGCGCACTCGCTCGACAGGCCGGTGTAGTCGCCGGCGGTGGTGTGGCACTCGATGCACCGGGTCTTCTCGTGTGCGCCTTCGAGCGGCCAGCCGGTCTCCTTCTCGTGGTCGAAGTCCCCTTGGGCCCCGAGGTCGGGGATCAGGTCGTGGTCGCGGCCCTGGTGCTCGCCGTGGCACGACTCGCACTCCTTGCCGCGCTGCGCGTGGAACCCGGTGCGGGTGGAGACCTGCTTCTTCACCGACTCGTGGCACGCCATGCACCGGTCGGGCGCGGGCCCCTGGCCGGGGGCGTGGCAGTTCGGGCACCCGATCACCGTGTCGATCTCGCGGTGGTCGTACGACAGCGGACCCGGCGAGACCCAGCCGCCGAACCCCTGAGCCAGCGCGCGCGCCGGGCACACCACCAGCAGCAGCAGCAGGGAGACGAGGAGTACCCGAACCGATCGCGACATGTGGCGTTCCGCGGGCCGAACAGCGAGCAGCGCCCGATCTCCGGTGACCCGGAGACCCACCAGGGTCGGCCGGCCCCGGGAGGTCCGCCAGCATGGCGCAAGCGACCCGGTCACGCAACCCCCGGTCAAGACGGGAGAGAGATCGTGTAGAACAACGCGAGCGCCGCGGCGGCCACCAACACCAGCCCGGTCACGCC
>JBEBJC010000017.1:0-24734 GCA_040080105.1 Myxococcota bacterium | reverse complement strand
GTGCATCCCGGTCTGCGGGTCGAACGCGCCGCCCGACTGCTGCGCGCGCGCCATCTGCGCGCCCATCTGGTTGCCCACTCCGAAGCCCACGCCCATGCTCGCGCCGAGGCCGCCGAGGCCCGGGTTCTTCGCCGCTGCCTCGATCGCGTCGGCCGCCTTCAGCTTCGTGTACGCGTCGAGGTTGCCGAGGATCCCCATCTTCGACCGGGTGTCGAGCGCCTTCTCCACCTCCTCCGGCAGGCTGATGCTCTGGATGGTGAAGTCGGTGAGCGTGATCCCGTACGACTCGGAGAACATCGGGTTCAGGTCGTCCCGCAGCTTGTCGCCGAGGTCCTGGTACGACCCCGCGAGGTCGAGCACCGCGATCTGCGCTTTGCCCACCACCTGGGCGAGCGAGCTCACCAGCTTCTTCTTCAGCTGGCCGTTGATCTCGTCGGTGGTGAACAGGCCGTCGGTGCCGACCAGCTGCCGCAGGAACGTGGCCGGGTCGGTGATCCGGTAGCTGAAGATGCCGTACGCCCGGATCCGCACCGGACCGAACTCGGCGTCGCGCATCATGATCGGGGTCGCGGTGCCCCAGCCGTTGTCGGTGAACTGGCGGGTGCTGACGAAGTACACGTCGCCCTTGTACGGCTCTTCGAGCTTGTACACGATCGACTGGAAGAACCGCATCACCGGGGCGTTCTTCGTGTCGAGCTTGTACGTGCCGGGGCCGAACACGTCGGACAGGCGACCTTCGGCGACGAACACCGCCGCCTGTCCCTCGCGCACCACCAACTTCGAGTTGTCGGTGATCGCTTGGTGGAAGGTCGGGTAGCGGTACACCAGCGTGTCCTTGCTGTCGTCGGTCCAGTCGATGACCTCCAACAACTGCGCGCCGGCTTGCTGCTTCAGCATGTCCCACAGGCCCATCACCACCTCCTCGCTTCGGCGGGACCCGAGCCCGCCACCCGATCGAACACGCCCGCCGTGGACTGGCCGGCCCAGACAAGGTACTCCGGCGGCCGAGGGCTCGGGAAGCCCGTAACGTGGGTACGCAGGCGCGGGGGGAGCGATTGCAGTGGGAGCGCGCGATCGCCGCAGTCGACGCCCGGTCCGTCCGGTGGTGGGCGCTGGCGGGGATCGCGGCTGCGTTCGCGGTGATGTCGCCCGTGTGGTGGACCCCGCCGCTGGTCGATCTCGGGCTCGGGTTGTGCGCGCTCGGGAGCCTCGCCGGCGGCTGGTCCGCGATCCGGCTCAAGCGGCGCCTCGCGCAGCTCCCGCTCGAGATCGCCCCGGTGGCCTGTGTAGGGTGGGTCGACGGCGTGCGGGTGTACCGGTTCCGGGTGCGCCTCGGCCGAGGGCGGGTGCTGCTGCTCCCCGCCGCCACCGTGTCGTTCGTCGACGACGAGGAGGAGCGGTACGCGCTGGCCGCCGAGGTCCCGGGCGACGAGATGCTCGGCCCGTTCGTGATCCGGGTGGCGGACCCGGCGCACCAGTGCACCGGAGAGGGTCGGTTCGAGCTGCGGGTCGAGTGTGAGTCGCCGGGGGGCGAGCGGTACGCGGCGGTGCAGGTGATCCCGTCGGCGGCGGTCCGGCCCGGCCGGTTCGGTGGGATCGGCTCGGCTCGGGGAAGCGTCACGTTCGACGTCGACTGGACCGCGATCGTCGATTGACGGTTGGTCGAAACCCGAGCGACACCGCACCACCGCCCGCGCCGGGACATTGGATCCCTCGGAGGTGGACGGTGGACCTCACGCCGGACGTCGTCGGGAATCGGAGCGGGTGGTTCGTGGCGGACCGCGACGGGGATTGGGTTCGCCCCGACCCGCAGGCGGCGCCGAAGACGCCGACCCCGTCGCCGACCCCGTGGATCGCGCCCACGCCGATGAACGCGAGCCCGGTGCCGGCGGTCGATCAGACCTTCGTGAGCCACCAGGTCATGCCGAAGGAGGCGCAGCGCCGCGGCGCCAAGGACACCCTGTTCAGCGCGCAGTGGTTCCAGAACATGCCCGCGGACGAGGCGGCCGAGTGGCGCGCCGTGCTGAACGAGCGATCCGCCGCGGCGGCTCCGGCCCCGAGGACCCCGCGCCCGATGGTGCTGGCGATGGTGCTCGCCGCGCTCGCCGGAGCCGGCTTCACCGTTCTGTGCGGCGCGGTGGTGGTCGCTGGCGCCGCGTGGTGGTTCCTCGGCTGACCCTCGTGACGGCCGGCGCCGCGGTCGGGCAATGATCGCGGGAGCCGTCGTGATCGTCGCCACCCTGCTCGCGTGCGAGCCCGAACCCGTGGTCCACCCCGTCGAACCGATCGGGGACGAGACGGTCGTCACCCCGACGCCCGATCCGAGCGGAGGGGACCCGACCGGGGACTGCCTCACGGCGGTGCTCGATCCGGGCGAGCCGGTCACGTTGTCCGGCCCGGACGTGTTGCTCGAGGTGGCCGACGGCACGTTCTCGGACTGGGTCCAGCTGGGGTTGTGCCGCACCGACCCGCCCGATCCCGACGCGCGGTCGGACGGGTGGACGCTGCTGGTCGATCCGCCGCTCCCGATGAGAGTTCCTGTTCGTCTCGCGATCCGGACCGTGGCGTCGTCGCCAGCCACAGCGTTGTTCGTGCCCGGGCCGGCCGACGTCGCGGTCCGGTCGCTCGACGCACAGGCCGACGCGTTCGGGCTCGGTGGTCGGGTGTTCCGCGCCGGCACCTCGTACGTGGCCGACGACCCCCGGGTGCTCGAGCCGTTCCAGCCGAGGCCGTTCGACGTGGATTGGCTCGCGGTGCTCGACGACACCACCTCGATGCTCGACGAGCAGGCGAAGCTCGCGAAGCTGCTGGTGGACACGCTCGGTGAGCTCGACGCGCTGGACGTCGGGTACCGCGTGGGGGCGATCACCACCGACCCGACCGAGCAGGGGGCGCTGACCGAGGTGAACGGGGTGTCGTTCGTCGACCCCGCGACGCCGAACCGGGCCGCGATGCTCGACGCGCTGTTCGACGTGGGCAACCTGGGCCCGGTCGAGCAGGGCCTCGCGACGACGCGCCTGGCGACGATCGACGCGCCGGACCCGTCGTTCCTCCGCCCACACGCCGGGCTGGTGCTACTGGTGGTGTCCGGCGCGGACGACCACTCGACCGAGTCGGTGCCCGAGCTGGCGGACCAGCTGCTCGGGCTCGCTCGCCCGTTCACCGCCGCGCACGCGGTGGTGCACCTCGAGGGGCCCTCCGCGGGGACCCGGTACCTGCAGCTGGTGGAGCGGGTCGGGGGCCGGTCGATCGAGATGGACGGCGGCGATTGGGAGCGGTTCCTCGACGACCTGGCCGACGACCTGCGGATCGCCGCCGGGATGGACACCGGGGGCGCGGACCAGCCGGCGCCCGAGCTGTGGGTGGTGCCGCCCGGCGACGCCGAGCCCCAGCTGTGCCCCGAGACGTACTACGACCCCACCGTCCCGTCGCTGGCGTGCCTGTCGACGGTGCCGGCCGGCGCCTCGCTGTGGGTGCTCCACCCCTAGGGCCCGTACGTCCCTTAGCTAGGGATGACCACGATCATCAGGGTGACGTTGTCCTTGCCGCCGCCGTGGTGCGCCGCCCGCACGAGCTCGCGCGAGGCGATCCGGGGATCGGTGTAGGTGTTGAGGATCGACTCCATGTCTCGGTCGTCGACCTCGCCCCACAGCCCGTCCGAGCACATCAACACCTTGTCGCCCGGCTCGAGCTCCACCCGGAAGATGTCGATCTCGATGTCCCGCTCGGTGCCCACGGTGCGGAGGAGGATGTTGCTGTGCGGGTGGTGCCGCGCCTCCTCCGCGGTGATCCGCCCGCGCTCCACCATCTTCTGCACCAGCGAGTGGTCCTTGGTGATCTGGTGCAGCACGTTGTTCCGCAGCAGGTACCCGCGCGAGTCCCCCACGTTCGCCATGAACGCGACGTGCCCCTCGAGCACGAGCATGCACACGAGCGTCGTGCCCATGCCCTCCATCCCGCGGGTGTCGGCGGCGTCCTTCACCGTGTTGTTCGCGAGCTGGAACGACTCGTCGAGCAGGTTCTCGACCGCGTCCTCGCCCTCCGGCGCGTCGCTCTCGCGCACCCGCGCGACCTTACACAGCGTCTTCACCGCGAGCGCGCTCGCGATCTCGCCGCCCTCGTGCCCGCCCATCCCGTCGGCCACCACGTACAACCGGGCCCGATCGGACAGCCGGACCCAGCCCCAGTTGTCCTCGTTGAGCTGGCGGGTCAGGCCCACGTCGCTCATCCCGCCGAGCACCGGGGCGTAGCTCTGCACCGAGAACGAGTCCCACCGTGACTCGATCTCCCGGCCGAACTTCACCAGGTCGGTGAGGTCGCCGTCCTCGGCGTTGGTCAGGAAGTCCGCCAGCGAGTCGGCCTCGATGTCGCAGTACCGGCGGAGCAGCTCGCCGAGCGCGCGCATCACGTCGCCCTGGTGCTCCATCGGGATCGACGCGCCGTTCTGGTAGGTCTGGTCCACCTCGAGGTCGAACAGGCGAACCGAGTTGTCGGGCGAGATCAGCAGGTTCGCCCGCGTGAGGGTCGCGAGGCGCACGCCGTGGGCGTGCAGGTACCCCAGCGTGCCCACCAGTCGCTGGCCGAGGTCGAGCAGGCGCGCGTTGTGGAACGGGGCCGCCTCGTCGACCATCAGGCCTTCGCCGCCATACGGCACGATCGAGAACAACACGCCGTCGACCACGAACACGTCGGTCGGGTTCGCGAGCCCCGGGTGGGTCAGGGATTTCTCGTGGAACGCGCGGTACGCGTCGAACCGCTGGTGGTCCCACCGCGCGGAGACCAAGAACCGACGATCCTTGAACGGTTGACCACACCCGCGGCACGCGGCCTCGGTGCGGGGCGTGTCGCGGTAGTCACACGACCAGCAACGACGGGTCGCGATGTCCGGCCTCACGTCGTTCGCGAGGTAGAACATCCTACCCTCGGACAACCGCACGAGCCCCTCGACGGAGTAGTGCTGTCCGAGCGGGGTGCCTGGTGGAAGCGGAGAAGGTCTGTCGCCCATCGTTCGGGGAATGCCGGGAGTCGGGTCTGCCGTGCCACCGGTCGGCACGGTCGGTGGGGGAGGGCCGGATGGCCCCTCCGACCGGTCCCAGACTACCGTTTCGTGGGGGTCGGATGTCAAGCCTCTCCCGAACGATCGGGAGTCCGGCTCCGATTCGAAACGAGATCGTCGTTCGCTTCGGCGCGGGTCGCGTTACCTTGGCCGACCCGAGGCAACCGCTCACGTAGGGAGTCCCCTTGCGCATTACTCCTTGGATCGTCCTGCTCGCCGGCTGTACGCCCGTGGTGATCTCCACCGACGACCCCACCGACAAGGCGGGCGACGCGGACACGGACACGGACTCGGACACCGACTCGGACACCGACACCGACACCGACACCGACTCGGATGCCGACACCGACGTGGGCTACTGCCCGGCCCAGCCCGATCCGGTCGGCCCGTGGGACGACCACCCGATCGCCGTCGCCGGCGCGGGCATCACCCGCGAACCGTACACGTTCGACGCCGGTGTGGGCGCGGTCCGCGACGCCGCGGTCGGCCAGACCACCGCGGTCACGGTGAGCCTGCCGGTCACCGGCGCGATCGTCACCGCGCGTGACTACGTGCCGGCGGTCCCGACCGACAACACCGTCAGCTTCTGGTTCGAAGACGCGAACGGCCCGATGTTCGCGTTCCGGGTCGACATCGGCATGGACCCGAACAACCTGCAGCCCGGCGACGAGGTGTCGTTCGTGGTCGAGCAGGTGCAGGACTACTTCGGCACGCTCGAGGTCGCGGGCGACGCGGTGGCCGGGATCCCGGGGATCTCGGGGTTCACCATCGACTCGAGCGGCAACGACGTGCACGTGGTCGACGCGATGGCCGGCGGGCCGCTGTCCTGGGCCGACGACGGGATGTACACCGTCGAGGTGTGGGGCCAGCTGGTGGCGGGGCCCACCGACTGCGGCGCGAACTGCTGGGACCTCGACTACAACGGGTCGATCGTCACGTTCCGCTCGGGCTCGTCGTACGACTACCTGGGCGACTGCATCCACTTCATCGGCCCGCTGACCCAGTTCGGCGGGATCGAGCAGTTGGACGCGGGTGACTTCGACTGGTACGACTACTTCTAGCGGGTCGGCCGCCGGCGCCCTGCCGGCGGCGCTCGAACGGAGCTCCGATGCGGTTCTTGCTCGCTCTCGGCTCGGTCGCCTGCGTGACCCCGCGCCCGGCCCAAGATCCGACCTCGTGGTTCGATCCCGGGGTCGACTACGACGTGCAGGAGCCCGTCGCGTTCACCGACGTGCCGTACGACTTCACCGGCGACGTACCGATCGCCGATCTGCCCGAGCCCGAGCCGTTCTTCACCTGGTTCGGCGCGTCCGACGCGCCCGCGGTAGACGGGTGCGCCGACTGGGACGTGGATCCGACCGGGACGCTGCCGGCCGAGATCACCGGCATCGTCACCATCCTCCCTCGGTTCTACTTCAAGACCAGCGGCTGCACCGGTGACCCGAGCGCCGACTCGGACGAGAAGTACTACGGCAGCTACTTCATCGAGGACGCGAGCGGCGGGTTCTTCGTGCTGGGCGACAGCAAGGTCGCCCACTTCGACATGGGCGACCGGGTCACGCTGAAGGTCCGCGCGATCAAGGAATCGTTCGAGCAGTTCATGATCTCGACCCACGACGTGGTCGAGGTGGAGCGCGGGCCCGAGCCGATCTCGTACCAGCGGGTGACCGGGCCGCTCGGCGCGGAGCACATGTCGCGGGTGGTGCGCGTGCAAGGGGTGGTCACCACGCCGGCGTCCACGTTCGGCGAGATCTACTTCGAGGGCGGCGGGGTCGGGTACAAGCTCGCGCTCGATCAGGAGCTCGGGCGGCGCGGCGTCACCTACCCGGTAGGCACCACGATCGAGGTCACCGGGCCGGTGTTGTTCAGCAACTTCCCCGGTGAGACCGTTCCGTACGAGGTGATCGTGATGCGTGTCGGCCAGATCGAGACGCTGGCCGAGCCGTGATCTTCGCGGCCGCGTGCGCCGACGACCCCCAACAGGCACCTCCGCTGCGGTCGGAGGCAGGCCCCGACCGGGCGGTGTCGCCGGGGGTGCCCGCCGCCGGGCCACACCCGCCGCTGGTGTTCGAGGTCGGGCCGCTCGCTCCCGGGCTCGAGGTTTCGGTGGTCGCGCGCAACCTGTGGCCGGGCGAGAACCTGTACCTCACCTGGTCCACCGCGGGTCGCGGGCGGACCTGCCCCCCCGAGCTCGCTGGCGCGTGCCTCGACCTCGCAGCTCCGGAGCCGTGGGTCGGGCCGTTCACTGCCGACCTGTCGACCACCAGCACCGGCGCGTTCGAGTGGGCGGTCGAGGAAGGCCCGGTGTGGCTCCAGGTGGTGGCGCTCCGCCACGACGGGACGGTCGCCGCGAGTGACGTGGTCGCGCGACCGGTGAACCGGCCGGAGGAGGTGTGGGTCGGCGACGGCCCCCCGCCGCCCGGGGTGCGCGCGATCACCGGCGACTGGGTGGTCGACCCGACCGCGGCGACGATCGAGGCCCCGGGGCTCGAGCACATCGGGGGCGACTGGGTCGTGTGGAGCAGCGTGGCCACCGCGGTGTCGCTTCCCGACCTGGTGGTGGTGGGGGGCGCTGTGTCGCTGTACGACACGCCCGGGCTGTCGTCGATCGGCGCGCCGGCGCTGCACACGGTGGGCGGGTCGCTGTCGGTGAACCGGATGGAGGGGCTGACCGCGCTCCCGGGGCTCGACGCGCTCCGCCACGTCGGCGGCGATCTGTACGTGTACCACGACGTGAACCTGCGGTCCCTCGCCGGGCTCGAGCGCCTCGAGCGGGTCGGCGGAGGGGTCCAGCTGTGGGAAGACTACGCGCTCGAGCAGGTGCACCTCCCGTCGCTGCACACCGTCGGCGCGAAGCTCGACCTGTTCGACGACGACGCGCTGAGCGAGCTGCACCTGCCGGAGCTCCGCGGCCTGGGCGCGTACGAGCTGCACCACTGCGACGCGATGACCGGCGTCGGGCTGTTTCCGCGGCTCGAGCAACTCCCGGGGGAGCTGACGCTGCAGTACGACGACGCGCTCACCTCGCTCGCCGGCTTGTCGTCCCTCCGCGGGCTCGGCGCGGCGTCGATCCGGTTCGACGGCGCCCTCGGATCCCTCGCGGGCCTCGGCGCGCTCGACACCGTCGACGGCACGTTCGAGCTGATCGGGGCGCACGCGCTGCCGGCGCTCGACCTGCCCGCGCTGACCTCGGTGGGCGCGCTCACCGTGTCGAACGACGACGGGCTCGTCGCCCCGGGGCTCGACGCGCTGGAGCGGGTCACCGGCACGCTCACGTTCGTCGACAACCCCGCCCTGTCCCAGTGCGCGATCTCGGCGCTGGTCGACCGGATCGAGGTCGGCGCGGTGGTGTGCGGCGGGAACCTCGACGACGGCTGCGTGAGCGTGTGCAGCCCCGCGGACACCGGGCCGTGATCGGCGCGCTGCTCGCGTGTGCCCCCGACCCGGTCCGGTACGACGGGCAGGTGGTCGCGTGGGTCCCGGTGGAGGACCGCGCCGACGTGGAGGCGATCGCGGCGCTCGACCTGTGGTCCGAGCACGTGGGGGATCGGGCGTGGGTCCGGGCCCACCCGCGGGAGCTGGCGCGGTGGGGAGACCGGGTCGAGGTGACGATCCCCGACGTTCAGGCCGCGATCGACGCCGCTGCGCCGCGGGTCCCGTCTCCGCTCGGGTTCTTCGACGACTGGCGCCCGCTGGACGAGCTCGACGCTCACCTGGACGAGCTCGCGGCGCGGGTCGACTTCGCGTCGATCGAGGAGGTGGGGCTGTCGCGTGAGGGTCGGCCGATCCGCGCCCTGTCGCTGGTGGTCCCGGGCGCCGAGGATCGGCTGTCGGTGGTGGTGTTCGCCACCCAACACGCGCGGGAGTGGGTGGCGGCGAGCTCTGCCCTCGGTCTCGCCGAGCGGCTCGTCGACGGGTACGGGGTCGACCCCGTGCTCACCGCGGTGCTCGACCAGCATCCGGTGCGGATCGTGCCGGTGGTGAACCCCGACGGCTACGAATACACCTGGACCACCGACCGCCTGTGGCGCAAGAACCGGCTGGACAACGGGGACGGCTCGTTCGGTGTCGACCTGAACCGCAACTGGGACGCCGCGTGGGGCGGTCCGGGCAGCGCGGCGCTCGGCAGCTCGGACAACTACCGCGGCGAGGCGCCGTTCTCGGAGCCCGAGACCCTGGCGCTGGCGGAGTGGATCGAGGATCACCCCCGCACCGGCTGGGTGCTCGACCTGCACTGCACCGGTCAGCTCGCGCTGCGGCCGTGGGCGTTCACCCCGACGCCGGCCCCGGACGAGGACGTGCTCGCGGCCGCGACGGCCGCCGCGGCGGCGGCGATGGGCGCACCGTACGGCACCGTATACGACGAGGGCCCGTTCCACACCCGGCTGTACCCGGGCAACGGGGTGGCGATCGACTGGGCGTACGGCGCGCAGGGGCAGTGGGCCTACCTGTTCGAGCTGCGCGACCGAGGTCAGTACGGGTTCCTGCTGCCCGCCGACCAGATCGTGCCGACCACCGACGAGGTGTTGGCGGGGTTCCTCGCGCTGCTCGCCACACCGGAGCGGCCCCGGATGCCGCTCGCCGCCGAGGGCCGCCTCACCGCTGGCGACCCGATCGCGCTGCGGGTGTGGCGCGCGTCGGCGGGGGCGGAGGTCGAGTGGTACCGGTCGACCGACGGGCTCGGGCAGACCGTGCTCGCCGACGGGGTGGCGCTGGAGCTCGCGAACGCCGAGCGGTTCGGCGTGGCCGCTGCGTCCGACAAGGGGATCGCCACCATCGGGTTCGGCGTGCCCGCCGGGATGGGCGGGCGCACGGTGTGGTTCCAGGCGCGGGCCGGAGCGCAGCGGTCGTTGGTGCTGGCGCCCACCGTGGGGCCCTGACGACGTTACCGGAGAGCATGACGTTCGACGTCCCGGCCGGCGGACCCCCCATGGCGCCCCGCCCCCCTGCGAGGCTCGCCGCGCTGTTCGACGGGCGGTGCGGGGTGTGCACCCGCTCGTCGCGGTGGTTCGGGGCGCGCGATCCGGAGCGCCGGGTCGAGCGGCTCGACCTGCGGGATCCGGTGGCCGCCGCGCGGTTTCCGGGGCTCGATCCCGACGCCGTGCGCGCGCAGCTGCACGTGGTGGACGCAGACGGGCGGGTCGTGGTCGGGGTCGACGCGGTGCGGCTGGCCCTGAGCGCGCTCCCGCGGTGGTGGCTCGCCGCCGCCGCCCTCGGCGTGCCCGGGATCCGCGGCCTCGCGGGGGTCGCCTACCGGTGGTTCGCGCGGAACCGGCTGTGGTTCAACCGCTGGTTCCCGCTGGGGGAGCCGGCGTGCACCGACGCGTGTGCGGTCGACCTGGGGCCGCCGGTCCCGCCGCTGCGGTTCCCGACCCGCCCGCGGTAGCTCACCCGTCGAGGTGCGTGAGGATCGCGTCCGCCTTGGCCCTGCGGCGGTCTCCGGTCGCGTCGGGCGGCGCGGTCGCCGACAACACCGCCGCGACCACCCGCAGCCGCTCCGCCGAGCGGTCGTCGGTCGGGTCGAACAGCGCGAGCAGCGCCTCGGTGGGCAGCGTGTCGAGGGTGTGCAGGTCGAACCCCACCGCCGCACGCACCGCCGCATCGAGCTCGATCGGATCGACGGCCTCCCCGCGCGCGAGCTTCGCGATCGCCTCGATCAGCCACCGGATGTGGCGCAGCAGCCAGTCTTCTTGGTACATCCACCGTCTGTGAGCACCGGGCCGCGGGTCGGCAAGGTCAGGGCGAGATCCACCGCGCCACCGCCCCGTGTCGCCCGAGCCGGATCTCCTCGCCGCTGGTCACCGCGCGCAGCCCGACCTTCTTGTCGCCGATCCAGGTCCCGTTCGACGAGCCGAGGTCCACCACGTACATCTGCCGCCCGACCGCGACCAGCACCGCGTGGACCCGGGACACCGCGGGCTGATCCATCACGCCGGACCCGGTGCCGTCACACCGCTCGTACCGGCCGAGCAGGACCCCGGAGCGGGCGTGCTTGCGCCCGATCGCCTTTCGCAGCGCTCCGCCCGGGGAGTCGATCTCGAGCAGCGCCACGACCAGCCCGTCCACCGCCGACTCGGGGAGCTCGGCCAGCAGCGACACCTGGCCCAGCACCTCGAGGCTCGGGGTCTCGAGCACCGTGCGGTGGGGGTCGGCCGGCGCGGCGGGCACGTGCCTCGTCTCGCGCACCCGCGCCTGCGGCAGGTTTCGCCACGCCACCCGCGGGTCGGTCGACCAGCCCAGCGCCGGGTGGTTCCGCGGCACGAACAGGATCACGTGCCGGCCGACCTGCACCAGCGCGGGTTCGTCCGCGTCGAACGCGTCGAGGCGTGCGCCGTGCTCGTCACACATCCCGGCTTCGGTGCGGAGATCGAGCACCCGGTACCGCAGCCGCTCCCCCAGCGGCTCGACCAGCACCAGCAGGTGCCGCAGCGCGAGCGCCGGATCCCCGCCGAGTGACACCTCTGCCCGCTCGTGCCGCCCGACCGTCGCGTGCTGCGGGTGGCTCGGCACGGCCGGCAACACCGCGCGCGCCGCGATCCCCACCTCGTCGAGCGCGACCACGACGACCGACAGGGCGGGGCTGTCGCGCACCGCGTCCACGATGTCCCGGTAGTGGCGGACGAACAGCTCGCCGCACCGCCCGGGATCGGGCTCCTCGATCACCGTCTTGCCGGCCGCCGGCACCACCCGGTCGCGCACCTCCACTACCCGGAACGACCCGGCGGACCGGTCTTCGGACATCGACGCCTCGCGACCCCAATGTGCGCGCCCGCCCGGTTACCGCGGTGACCGGGCGGTTACGGCACCGTCCAGGTCGGGGCCGAGTCGCCGGACAAGTCGAGGAGGTTCGCTCCTTTCGACAGGAGGCGCTGGCCAGGCCCGAAGCTCGCCCGGGGATACACGGGGACGAACGCGGACAGACCCGCGGCGTGGTCCAAGGTGTCCAACAGGTACTCGCGCTGGGGGTACCGGGCGACGTGGCCGGACGCGTCGAGCAGGGCCACGCAGGCGAACCAGGTCTGGGCCTGCAGCCGGGCGAGCGCGTCGGAGTCGGCCACCGCGAGCTGGTGGGCGGCCGCCCACGCGCGAAACCGGGTCCGCGCCGGGTCGGGCTCGTCGGGCGCGCGGAACCGATCGACCGCGCGGGTCCGCGGCCGCAGGGCGGCGGGCAGCCCGTCCCACCGACGGTCGGTCAGCGTTCCCGACAGGACCAGCGTCGGGCCACGCTCGACGGCGGGCAGGGCGCCCGGATCGGCGAGCCACACCGCCACCAGATCCGCCGGCCCGCCGAGCGCCTCCACCACGGCCGGATCGGACGGCCCGCTGACGGCGATCGTGGTCTCGACGCCTCCGCGCGCGGTCCAAGTGGCGGTGAACGCGGCGGCGAGCTCGGCGGCGCGATCGTCGCCGCGAAGGACCAGCTGCACCGCGGTCCCGGGGGGGAACGCCGCTGCGGCTGCCGCACCTTCGACGGCGAGGCCGCCCGAGAAGTACAGCGAGTACCGATCCGAGCCGACCGGCGGCGGTTGGTCCGTGCTCGGCAGCAGACACGGGACCGCGTTCCGCTCGCAGAACGTGTGGATCGGGCCCCATCCCCCCGCGGCCACGCCGCCGACCACCGCGAACGCAGGCTGCGCGTCGTACTGCTGCTGGAGCGCGGCGTCCCACGACGAGCCATCGCCGGGGAGCAGGTACGGGTGGAGCTCCCACCGCCGGTACGGCTCGAGCGCCCGCCCGTCCTCCCGCCGGGCCTTCGCCCGGTCGGCCTCGCGCCGGACGTCGGCGTTCTTCGCCTCGACGAACGCGCCGAGGACCTCGAGCACCGCGTCTCGCTCCGCCGCGAGGACGTCGCCCGCGATCACGGTGGCGAGGTGCAGCACCTCGGGCTCGACCCCCGGCGAAGGCGCGGCGCCCAGCTGCCGGAGGTACGCCACCAACGCCTCGACCTCGGTGTCGCCGAGCGCGTAGCGCGGCATCAGCGGATCGAGCGGCGCGCCGGTGGCGTCGATCCCGTGCAGGAGAGCGCGCGCGACCGTGGCGTCGTCGTACGCGGGGCGGCCGCTGCGGGGTTCGGGGGCGAACAGCAGCGGCCCGGCGACGGGCGGGGTGCGCCGGCCCGCCTCGCCGGTCCCCATCCCGGACCACCCGTGGCACGACGCACACGCGACCTGCGCGCCTTCCATCGGGACGTCGCCCATCACCGTGGCGCGCGCAGGAGCGCCCGAGGGGAGGACCCCAGCGCGGTACAGCCGCTCGCCGGGTCCGGGCGCGGGCGCGACGGTCCCGCAGCTACGCGCGGCCCACCCGGCGGCGACCACGGTGATCGCCACCGCGATCGCCCCCCCGATCGCGAGCGGGCTCGGTGTGCGCATCAGCGGGCGGCGAGCAGCGGGCGGACCTCGGCGGCGAGCGCCGCGCCCCCGCCGAGCCCCTCGAGGCGGATCCACCCGTCGCGCCCGGGCGCGTGCAGCAGCGTGATCGGCTGGTGGGCGAGCTTCGACCCGGACCACGCGTCGAACGCGCGCAGCACCTGCTCCACGTCTGCGCTGGCGCCGGTGAGGAACGCCCAGTCGGCCGGCGCCTCGAACCGCTCGGCGTAGGCCGCGAGCACCGCGGGCGTGTCGTGCTCGGGGTCGATCGTGATCGACACGAACTTCACCCGCGCCGCGTCGGCGCCGAGCTCCTCGCGCACCTGGGAGAAGGTGGCGGTCATCACCGGGCAGATCGTGGTGCAGGTCGCGAAGATGAAGTTCAGCGCGACCGGCTGGTCCGATGCCGCGATCGCCCGCATCGACACGGGGTGGCCCCCCTGATCGGTGAGCGCCAGATCCGGCACCACGTACCCGTGTTCGCTGCGGGTGAACGGGCTCGGGGCGGTCGAGTGGCACATCTCGGGCGCCGCCGTCGGCGCGGCGGAGGGTACAGCCGGTGCACCGGCGACGGCAACGTGTGAAATGACCCACGCCACCAGCGGAATCATCGCCACAAACGCGCCATAGGTGCTGATCCGCGGCGGTATTCGTGCGATCGACAAGGTCCCTCCAACGAGATGGCGATCACATACCTGCTCGGTCGAACCCGGGTCGTCACGCATCGTTGACACTTGAGGGGGTGTAACCTCAGTGTAACCGCGCCCGACCTTGCCGGGACGCCGAATGGGGGCTTGTTTGATGGTCAAAGCTGGATAATTTCTTGGGTTAGGGCATTCTGCCGCGGATGCATGCCGCGACACAGAAAGACCGATCCATCTTTTTTTCGACCGGATCGCGGGAGGTGGCGAGATGTCCCACGAGGATCCCAGGAATGCGCGACGACCGCGGAAGTGGCCAATCGGCCGGGTGGTGGTCGCTGGCGTCCTCGCCCTCGCGCCCGCGGCGTTCGGTCAGGACAGCTCGATCCTGGTGCAATGCCCGGAGACCACCGACCTCCACCCGACCGGGGAGGGGATCACCTGCTTCAACCTCACCGGCGGTGACGGCATGGTCACCATGGCCGACGACATCCAGCGCCCGCTGTACGTGTTCGGCTTCTCCACGGTCCCCGAGGGCGGCCCGGCGGTGAACTCGCCCGAGTACCCGGGCTACCTGATGGACAATGGCACCCTCGCGGCGAACGCGCCGGCGCCCACGCTCGAGGTCGACGAGGACGACGAGGTGTTCCTCACGCTCACCAACGTGGGCATGGCGATGCGCCCCGACCTGTTCGACGCGCACTCGGTGCACTGGCACGGGTTTCCGCAGGCCGCGTCGATCTTCGACGGTGTGCCCGACTCGTCGGTCGCGATCGGGATGGGCGCGAGCGTCACCTACTACTACAACGCCAAGGACGCGGGCACCTACCTGTACCACTGCCACGTCGAGGCGACCGAGCACATGCAGATGGGCATGCTCGGCAGCCTGTACGTGCGGCCGCGCCAGGATCGCCTGCCCGACGGCACCGATCTGGCCGGGCACGTCCACCACACCGGCGATCGGTACGCCTACAACGACGGCGACGGCTCGACCCGGTACGACGTGGCGTACCCGGTGCAGATCAGCACGTTCGACCCTGCGTTCCACGACGCGAGCTTCTCGGTGCAGCCGCTGCCGTTCGCGTCGATGCGCGACACCTACTTCCTGCTGAACGGCCGCGGGTACCCCGACACGGTCAACCCCGACGTGTTGTACAGCGAGGATCCGCTCGGGCGCAGCCAGCCGTCGCAGCCGGTCTCCAGCTTGATCACCGCCGCGGCAGGCGAGCGGGTGCTGCTCCGGATCAGCAACGTGAGCGTCACCCAGTTCAACACGATCGCCACCAACGGCATCCCGATGACGGTGGTGGGGCTCGACGCGCGGCTGTTGCGCGATCAGGCCGGCAACAACCTGTCCTACCAGACCCAGTCGCTCACGCTGGGCGGCGGGCAGTCTGCCGACGTGATCCTCGACACTTCCGGGCTGGCCCCGGGGAGCACCTACTTCCTGTACACGACGAACCTGCACCAACTGGCGAACGACGTCGAGAACTTCGGTGGCCTGATGACCGAAATCCGGGTCGAGTGAGGGGCGGCATGACTGGACACGACGAACAGAGCGCCGGGCTCGCCCGGTGGATGGTGATCGGCCTCACGCTGCTCCTCCCCTCGGTCGCCTTGGCCGGGGTCGACGGTGTGCGGGGGACCGACTTCGATCTCACGGCCCGCGCCGGGTACATCTCGCTGCCCGACGGCGGCTCGGTGTACTCGTGGGGCTACACCACGGGCGGCCAGATGCAGCTGCCCGGCCCGACGTTGATCGTCACCCAAGGGTCGACCGTCACGGTCACCTTGACCAACGCGCTGCCGGGCGCCGCGGGGAACACCTCGATCGTGTTCGCCGGGCAGTCGGTGACCGCGACCGGTGGCGTCTCCGGCGGCATCACGCGCGAAGCGGCCACCGGCGGCAGCGTGACCTACACGTTCACCGTCGACACGCCGGGCACCTACGAGTACCACAGCGCCACCCGGTCCGACCTCCAGGTCGAGATGGGGCTGTACGGCGCGTTGATCGTCGAGCCGTCGACGCTGCCGGTCGGGTGTCTGGCAGCGGCGTACGACCACCCCGGGGCGTGCTTCGACCGCGAGCACCTGTTCGTGCTGAGCGAGATCGACCTCGACGTACACCGGGCGGCCGAGCAACAGTCGACGGGACCGGGGCCGATCACCCTGGGCAACCAGCCGTACAAGTCCGAGTACTGGCTGTTGAACGGCCGCGCCGCGCCCGACACGATGGCGCCCGCCGGCACCGACCTGCTGCCCACCCAGCCGTACAACTCGCTGCCGCGGATGCACCCGGGCGAGCGGATGCTGGTGCGGGTGGTCGGCGCGGGCCGCGAGATGCACCCGTTCCACACCCACGGCAACCACACCCAGGTGCTCGCGCGGGACGGGGGGCTCATCGTGAGCGCCACCGACCCGACGAAGCTCGCCGGGCCGCTGCTGTTCACCCTGCCGTCGCAGCCCGGTGGCACGTTCGACGCGATCTTCGAGTGGACCGGCAAGGACCTCGGCTGGGACGTGTACGGCCACGCCGCGGGTGATCCGCTCGAGGCGAACGAGTGGGAGCCGGACCACGGCAAGCCGATCCCGGTGAAGTTGCCCGACAACAACACCTTGGTGTTCGGCGGGTTCTACAGCGGCTCGCCGTACCTCGGCGCGCTCGGGACGCTCCCGCCCGGTGAAGGCGGGCTGAACCCGAACGCCGGGTACACCTACATGTGGCACTCCCACACCGAGCGCGAGCTCGTGAACAACGACGTTTTCCCCGGCGGGATGATGACCATGCTGATCATCGATGCCCCGTCCGTCCCCATCCCGTAAGTTCGAGGAGTCAACGATGTCACCGAACCACCGGTCGTCCGGTTGGGCGTTCGTGGGCGCCGGAGCTCTGCTCTGGGTCTCCTCCACCGCGTCCGCCGCCGATGTCTACCTTCAAGCACAGCGATTCGACAAGGCGCTGCCGTGGGGCGAGGTCGTCCCGATGTGGGGGTACGCCGAGTGCGCCCCCGGTTGGGTCGACTGTACGCTCGCCGCCGACATGGACTCCCCGGGTCCGGTGTTGCGCGTCGACGCCGCCGACTCGCTCACCATCCACCTCAGCAACACGCTGCCGACCCCGGTGTCGGTGCTGATCCCCGGCCTGCCCGGGGGCGGCGACCCGACGTTCACCGTCGACGGGCTCGGACGCCAGCGGGCTCGCTCGCTGACCCACGAGACCGCTCCGGGCGGCACCGCCGACTACACCTGGTCGACCCTGCGGCCGGGCACGTTCCTGTACGAGTCGGGCACCCAGCCGTCGATCCAGGTCCCGATGGGCCTGGTGGGCGCGCTGGTCGTCGGACCGGCCACCGGGCCCGCGTGCGCCACCGGCCAGGCCGCGTACGACACCGACGCCAGCTGCTACGACGCGGACTCGGTGCTGGTGTACTCCGAGCTCGACCCGTGGCTGAACGAGGCGATCGACGCCGCGGGCGGGGACCCTGCGGCGTTGCCGAGCACGGTGGACTACGAGCCCGCCTACTTCTTCGTCAACGGCCAATCGACCGCGCCGGTGCCTGCGGGCGCGGTGGGCGATCGGGTCCTGGTCCGCATGGTCAACGCGGGCCTGAAGACCCACATCCCGTCGATCGTCGGCATCGACCTCGGGTTGATCGCCGAAGACGGGTACCCGTACCCCGGGGTGACCCGCCGGCAGACCTCGGTCACGCTGTCCGCAGGCAAGACCCTCGACCTGTTGCTGACGCCACCGGCGGACGACGCCACCTACGCGCTGTACGACCGGATGCCCTCGGGCAGCTCGGACGTGCAGCCCGATGCGGGTCTGGCGCAGCTCGTGGTCGGCCTGGGCTCCGACCCCGAAGGGCCGCCCACCACGTTCACCGTGCCGGACGTGTACGACCTGGCCGAGGACACGAGCCTCGTCGGCTCGAGCGTGCTCGACAACGACGTTGGCCTGGCGGGCGCGACCGTGTCGCTCGCGTACGGCCCGTCCCACGGCGCGCTCACCCTGCTCGCCGACGGCACGTTCACCTACTCGCCCGAGCCGGACTTCGCGGGGCTCGACACGTTCACCTACACCGCCGACGACGGCACCAACGGGTACGCGGGCTCGGTGACGTTGCGGGTGGCGCTCGACAACGACGCCCCGGTCGCGGCCGATGACGGTCCGTACGTGAACGCGATCGGCCCGGACATCGCGGTCGACGCGCCCGGCGTGATGGGCAACGACTCGGACCCCGACGGAGACCTGCTCGCCGCGGTGCTCGACTCGCCGCCCGCCACGGGCGCGCTCACGTTGAACCTCGACGGCTCGTTCACCTACACCGGGGGCGCCCCGGGCACGACCGACTCGTTCACCTACCACGTGACCGACGGGATCGTGGACAGCGCGACCGTGACCGTCACCTTGCGGGTGAACCCGGTCGCGAACCTCGCGCTGTCGGTGGTCGACCCGCAGGGCGTCGAGCTCACCGACTTCCGGTGGGTGGTGCAGGAGGACGTGACCTACGCGGTCGATCCGAACGCGCCCCCGCCGCTCGACGGCTCGCTGGCCACCCTGTTCCACAAGTCGTACGTCCCGGTCGTCGCGCAAGGGGCCGGGGTGGCCGAGTTCGCCCAGGTCGCGCTCGATCCGGAGGCCCGGTACTACGTGTCGGTGCTCCCCGACGACGCGGGCACCGACGCTGGCCGCACGATGGGCGGGGCGCAGGTCCTGCCCGGGATGACCGCGGTTCGGGTCAAGGTGAACAACCAGGCGGTGAAGACCGCCCAGGTCAGCGTGATCGTGTTCGAGGACAACCAGCCGACCAACGGCGTGCCCGACCCGGTCGAGCCGCGCCTCGGCGGGTTCCAGATCACGCTCGAAGACGCGGGCGGGCGGTACGGGATGTCCGGCGGCCCGATGTCGCAGGACGGGTACGGCAACCCGCTGACCAACTCGCTCGACTGCTTCGGCGGCGCGCCTCCCGCGCCCGGCGTGATCCTGACCTGCCCCGACGGCACGGCCCTGATCAAGAACCTCCCCCCCGGGAAGTACGGCGTCACCGTGGTCCCGCCGGCGGGGTCCACCGAGCAGTGGGTGCAGACCTCCACCATCGAAGGCAGCCGGGTGATCGACACCTGGGTCGCCGCGAACGAACCTCCGTTCATGGTCGAGTTCGGACGCCCGGCGTTCCACGCGTTCATCGGGTTCGTCTCGCCGAGCCACACCGTGGTGCCGCCGGAGGTCCCGGCGGAGGAGCGGAACAACACGATCACCGGCAACATCACCCTGCTGCACGACCCGCGGCCGCCCGCGACCCCGGGCCTGGTGCAGACCGGCTCGTTCGAGGGCCTGTCGTACACCCGCGCGTGGATCGGGCTGAACAGCGTCGCCGGTGACGGACCGAACTACGCGATCGTCCAGGCCGATCCCGAAGGGAACTTCGTGATCGAGGGCATCCCGGACGGCACGTACCAGCTGGTCGTGTGGGACGACTTCCTCGACATCATCATCGCGTTCCAGACCGTCACCGTCTCGGGCGGGGCGGGGGCCGCGGTGGGCGACATCCCGGTGAACGCGTGGTTCACCCGGATGGAGCACAACGTGTTCCTCGACGCGAACCAGGACGGCGTGCGCCAGGCCGGAGAGGAAGGGCTGCCCGAGCAGAACGTGAACATCCGGTTCCGCGACGGCTCGATGTTCCTCACCGCGCCGACCGACACCGAAGGGTTCGTCCCGTTCGACGAGGTCTTCCCGTTCTTCGACTGGCAGGTGGCGGAGGTCGACTTCGCCCGGTTCAAGCCCACCGGGGCGACCGTGCTGGTCGACGCCGGCGGCGACGTGAGCGGCGGCCCGCACCCGGGCGTGATGTTCCCGCAGGTCGGCACGCCGCGCACCGAGACCGGCCCGGTGCTGCTCGAGGCGTTCCAGGGCTTCCCGGGTCAGACCCAGATCATCGACTGGGGCAAGGCCCCGTACGCGCCGGGTGAGAACGGCGGGATCTCCGGGATCGTGTTCTACGCCGCCACCCGCGGCGAGGACGACCCGCGCCTGACCGTCGGCGACCCGTGGGAAGCCGGCATCCCGAGCGTGAAGGTCCGCCTGTACCGCGAGGTCGCGACCGACCTCGAGGGCGGGACCACGCTGTCGCTGGTGCAAGAGGTCGAGACCGACAGCTGGGACGCGTCCCCGCCGACCGGCTGCCTCGGGGAAGACCCGACCTCGCCGTACACCACCCAGGTGCTCGGCCTCGAAGACATCGAGCGCTGCTACGACGGCTGGCGGAACTGGAACCAGGTCCGCCCCGGCGTGTTCGACGGCGGCTACGCGTTCACCGACATCCCGCCCGGTACCTACGTGGTGGAGGTCGTCCCCCCGCCCGGGTTCGAGCTGGTCAAGGAAGAAGACAAGAACGTCGACTTCGGCGACCTGTACGCGACCGCGCCGGTGGCGATGATGCTGCCGGGCGGCGGGATGGTCGCGATCCTGCCCGACCTCGCGATGGTCGGCGCGGCGATCTCGACCCTCGAGCCGGGCCTCGCCCAGCCGCCGTGTGTGGGCGCCCCCCACCTCGTGCCGGCCGAGCTGTCGCTGTTCCCGGGCGTCGAGACCTACGCCCCGTTCGCCGGGACCGAGCGCCCGCTGTGTGACCGGAAGCAGGTGGTGCTGGACGACCAGGCCCAGGCGGCGGCGGACTTCCACCTGTTCACCTCGACCCCGCTCGCGGCGCAGTTCACCGGGCTCATCACCGACGACATCAGCGCGGAGACGAACCCGGCCTCGCCCGCGTTCGGCGAGAAGTGGTCGCCGGCGTACCTGCCGTTCTCGATGCGCGACTTCGCCGGGAACGAGGTGTACCGCGGGTACTCGGACGCGTTCGGTCACTACAACGGCGTGGTCCCGTCGACGTTCAGCGCGAACGTCCCGATCCCGTCGGGGTACTCGCCGGCGATGTACTCGACCTGCCTGAACGACCCGGGCGACGGCGTGGTCCCGGACCCGCTGACCAACCCGGCGTACGGCTCGGCCTGCTACACGCTGCAGTTCATGCCGCGCACGACCTCGTACCTCGACACGCCGATCCTCCCGCAGTCTGCGTTCGCGGCTGGGTTCAGCCCGGTGGACTGCGCTCCGGTCACCGGGACCCCCGCGATCGCGCAGGTCGACGGCGACGACATCGGCCCGGTCGTGTCCTCGGGCGGCACCCTGACCCTCCGGTCCCAGGGCTTCGTCCAGGTCCCGAACCCGGCGTACGAGGGGCCGCTGTCGGCGGCGAACGTCGAGACGGTCCAGCGGGACTTCGGGTTCGGCGTGGTGCCGGGCGCGGTGACCGTCAACGGCACGCCGCTCGAGAACGTGATCTGGACCAACGACGTGATCACCGGCACGCTGCCGGTGGCGAACGCCGGGTCCGGGCGCCTGTCGGTCGTCCGCGGCGACAACGACGTTCCGTCGGTGAGCACGGTGACCGTGACCGTCGACGAGACGCCGATCCGGGTCACTCCGGGCCCGGGCGCGCTGCAGGCCGCGGTGGACGCGGCGGCGCCGGGCTCGCTGATCCTGGTCGAGCCGGGCGTGTACTCCGAGTCGGTGATCTTGTGGAAGCCGCTCCGGCTGCAGGGCTCGGGCGCTGGCGTCACCGTGATCGACGCGGTGAAGAACCCCACCGACAAGCTCGAGGCATGGCAGGTCAAGGTGCAGGCGCTGCTCGACGCGGGCGCGATCGACCTGCTCGACGGGCAGCCGCTCGGGTTCGACCTCGTCGGGCCCGGCCTGTTCGCGAACGAGCTCGGGGCGGGCGTGATGGTGCTGGCCAAGGATGATGGGTCGTTCGAAGCGAACGCCTCGCGCATCGACGGGTTCACCATCACCGGGGCCGAGGCCGGCGGCGGCGTGTTCGTGAACGCGTTCGCCCACGACCTCGAGATCTCGAACAACGTGGTGACCCGGAACACCGGCGCGCTGCACGGCGGGATCCGCGTCGGCACGCCGTACCTGCCGGTCGTCGGCGACGGTCCGTTCGGCTTCAACACCAACGTCGACATCCACCACAACAGCGTGACCCTGAACGGCGCGGTGTCGGGGGACGGCGCCGGCGGCGGGATCTCGGTGTGCACCGGGTCGGACGACTACCGGGTGACCAACAACTTCGTGTGCGGGAACTACACCGCCGGCGACGGCGGCGGCATCGCGCACCTGGGGCTGAGTGACGGCGGGGTGATCGGCGACAACGACATCCTGTTCAACCAGTCGATCAACCAGGGCCTGAACCGGTCCGGCGGCGGCGTGTACGTCGGCGGCGAGCCGGTGGCCCCGCCGGCCCTGTCGCTCGGCGCGGGTGAGGTCATCGTCAGCAACAACCGGATCGAGGGGAACCAGGCCGCGTCCGGGCACGGCGGAGGCCTCCGCCTCGAGTGGGTCAACGGGCGCGACGTGGAGCTCGCCCCGGACGACCCGACCCAGTGGTACCCGATCACCGTCGTGCACAACCTGATCGTGAACAACGTGGCGGGTTGGTCGGGCGGCGGCGTGTCGCTGCAGGACGCGGTGAACGTCGAGCTCGCGTTCGACACCATCGCGAACAACGACAGCACTGCCACCGTCGGCGCGGTGTTCGACGCGGTGACCAACACCTCGACCCCGCAGCCGGCCGGGTTGTCGTCGGCAGCGCACAGCGACGCGCTCGCGGCGGTGATCTCGCCGGATCTGGTCGACGAGGTGAACTTCTCGAACCCGATCCTGACCCGGATGGTGATCTGGCACAACCGGTCGTTCTCGTACGCGGTGAACGGCGTCACCGCCGAGCTCGTGCCGGCGCTCGACCCGATCGCGGTCGGTGACTGCCCGGCCGGCGCGGACTACTGGGACCTGGGCGTGCTCGACCCGGCGTTCGCGCTGAACCCGACGTACTCGATCCTCACCGAGGTGGTGGGCACCACCAACGCGTCGGAGGACCCGGCGTTCCGGAACGAGTACTGCAACGGGGCGCGCGAGCTGTCGCGGGTCGGCCCGATCGGGGTGACCCCGGCCGGCGGCGAGGGCGGCAACTTCATCGACGCGCGGTACGGGCCGCTCACGCTGTCGTGGCCGGTGGGCGCCGAGCCGTACAACTACCACCTGGGCTACGACTCGGCCGCGCTCAACGCTCGCGCCCTGCGCAACGCGGGGGTCATCCGGATCCCGTTCATCCGGTTCCGGGAGGACATCGACCACGAGACCCGCATCCTGCCGTACGACCTCGGGGCCGACGAAGTGATGCCGGCCACGTGCAGCGCGAACTCCACCAACGCGGGCGCCCCGTGCTACATCGACAGGCAGTGCCTGCCGAACACGGGCCCGGTCGCGAACCGTGGCCACTGCGACCTCCCGTTCTGACGAGGGCGACGATGGACCTCCGCGAAGCGCTGGGTAGGCTCGCCGCGTCGCGGAGGACGCGGAGGCCTTGGCTCGCCGTGGCGCTCGCGCTCGCGCTCGGGGCCCCCACCTGGGCTGCCGAGCCCGCGCCCGCGCCCCACCCACGCGAGATGACGTGGGTCAAGCGGGAGTGGGGCGTCGAGGTGATGTTCGTGCGCGCCACCGCCGGCGGGTACATGCTCGAGTTCCGGTACAAGGTGCTCGACGCCGCCCGCGCGGCGCCCCTGTTCGACCGGGGCACGGCTCCGCTGCTCACCCACGTCGAGTCCGGCGTGGTGCTCGCGGTGCCGCACCCGCCGACCACCGGTGAGCTGCGCAACTCGAACCCGCCGGTCGACGGCCGGGTGTATTGGATGTTCTTCGCCAATCCAGGCCAGCTCGTCCAGCCGGGAGACACCGTGAACGTGCAGATCGGCACGTTCCGGGTCGACGGCCTGGTCGTCCGGTAGGTCCCATGGTCTCGAATCGGTCTCTCGGCGTCGGCGCCGCCGCGCTGTTCGCGGCGTCTCTGCTGTTCGTCGGCGCGATGTACGCGCGCGACGCGTGGGTCGTGCGGTCGCTGGTCCACCACAACCTCGAGGCGCGCGGGGGAGAAGCGCTCGTCGCCGGCGTCTCTTCGCTCCGCCTGTCGGGCCAGATGGACGTGGGGCGCGGGCTGCACGTGCCGTACGTGCTCGAACAGAAGAAGCCCGACAAGGTGTGCCTGCAGTTCGAGTTCGACGGCAACACCGCGATCCAGTGCTCGGACGGGCAGCAGGGGTGGAAGGTGGTGCCGCATCGAGGCTCGTCGACGCCTGCGCCGATGACCGCGGAGGAGATCCGCGAGGTGTCGAGCTTCGCCGACCCGTCGTCGCCGCTGTGGGACCCGGCGCGCGGCGTGCGGGTGCGCCGGCTCGGGCGCGCGACCGTGCGCGACAAGCAGACCGAGAAGCTCGAGGTCTCGAGCTCCGACGGGGTGGTGCGCTGGGTGTACGTCGACCCCGACACCGGGCTCGAGGTGAAGATCGAGGCCACCCGCACGCTCGCCGGCCGCGAGCGCAGGGTCGACACGTACCTGTCGGACTGGAAGGCGACCCCCGAGGGGCTGATGGTCGCGCGCCGGATGGAGACGCAGACCGAGGGTGACCCGGCGTCGCACCTGCTCACGGTCGAGTCGGTGGCGGTGAACCCGCCGCTCGACGACGCGCGGTTCACCCGCCCGCCGCAGCGCTAGGGAGCCTGTGGGGCGTAGGCCGCGCAGCGGCCTCGCCCCACGGCTCCTCCCCAGCCCG